>CAZWFZ010000006.1:0-23437 GCA_964633455.1 uncultured Candidatus Peribacteria bacterium
ACAGTATGCTCCACAGCTGAGTTGATTTTATGAGACCTGTTTGCAACAGTCCTCAAATACACTCAATACGACCTATATTATTAAGCTATTTCTTTTTGCGTTGTGGCATGAGAGGTGGAGGAAGTAGTTGTTTTTGCTTGACAGATATGTATAGCTAGGGTAGTTTATTTATACGATTACTGATGCACATTTTATTATTTTCCGTCGACTACTTCCCCAATGTGGGAGGAGCTGAAGTTGCTTGGCAAGAACTCACCAAAAGAATGCCACAGTATACGCGACATATGATCGTAGCTAAGATGAGTCCAAGACTTGCATATAAGGAAAAAATTGGCAACGTCATGGTGTGGAGACTCGGTATCGGTTCCCCCATTATAGATAAGTTCCTTTATCTTCTTTTCGCACCCTTGTGGTGAATTGTATTACATATGAAGTATCGTTATGCCGTTTGTGTGGGAGTGATGGCATCACGATGAGGGGCTGCTGCTACTCTTTTCCATCGGTATATGCGCAAAAAAGTACCCTATATTTTGAATCTCCAGGATGGACATACCGATGAGGTTATACAACAGAGAACAAAGTATATTTGACGATTTTATAAGCGTATTTTCGCATCTGCTAGTTATGTGACCGTCATTGCTCACTTTTTGGCCCAAAGAGCCAAAGAGAATGATTTTTTTTGACCTATATGGTACTTACCCAATGGTGTGGATATTCCCTTTTTTTCAAAAGAGCACGAGTCACAACCTGCGATAGATATACAAAAGAAAGTGCGGGGTCGAGATCCATCTACTAAGGTTATTATTTCCACCTCCAGACTTGATTACAAAAATGGGATTGCAGATATCATCAAGGCTCTCCCCTTCCTCTCCCCTGAACATGTTTTTGTGTGTTTGGGTGAAGGTGAATTGAGATCAGAGTTAGAGAAACTTATCAAAGATTTACACGTAGAGAAAAGAGTGCAACTTCCAGGGTTTGTAGGACACAAGGATATGCTCAAATACTTGAGCTGTGCGGACTATTTTTGTAGACCATCATTGCAAGAGTGACTAGGGAACTCATTCCTAGAGGCTATGGTATTTGGACTACCTATCATTGCTACACCCGTTGGAGGCATTTTGGACTTTTTGAAGGATGGAGTAAATGGTTTTTTCTGTCAGGTACAAGATCCTCCTTCAATTGCACAAGCTATCCAGAGAATTGATGATTTGACCCCACAAGAACGCCTCGCATTACATACCGCAGCCAAAGCAAAAGTTATGGATACGTATGATCGAGAGAAGATTGCTAAGAAATATAATAGTCTCTTTTTACAGTTCTATGAAGCTAAACAATGAAACAACACATCCTCTTAGCAACGGGAATCTACCCTCCTGATATTTGATGACCTGCAAGTTATGTGCCCAAAATTGCCAAAAGAATGTTGCAAGACAATATTGTTCCCCTAGTGATTACCTACTCTGATAGTGATTTTGTCTCAACGTATGATACCTTGGGGTATCGTGTCATCAGAATAACGAGATCCTCTTTTTTTGTCCGACATTATCTGAAGTATCGACGAGCTGTCCTCGAGTACTGAAGAGCTTGTGATATGATTTTTTTGCAAGACTACTCAAGTTCTTGAATCCCTACGTTACTTGCAAACTTACTTTTGAGAAAAAGAGTTATCACCAAGGTAGTGGGTATATTTAGCCGAGAACAGGCTCAAAATAGAGGTTTAACCACAGATATTTTGGATACGTATGTGCTCCGCAATCAATGATGGTGGTTACAATTGGCAAAGAAATTTGAGGCATTTTTGTTGAATGCTGCCGATCAAGTAATCACGCCGAGCAATTATATGAAGGAGTTGCTAACTCGTTTTTGAGTCACCAAAACTCCTATTGAGGTTATTTATAATTCCTTTGATCCATTTGCCTTTACCCCCATTGACCTGCAGGCTACCAAGAGAGAAATGGGTATAGAACACAAGAAAATATATGTAAGTGTGGGCAGACTGGTAGCCTGGAAAAACTTTGATGCATTGATCAAGTCCTTTCAAAAGGTCGATGAAGCCGTACTGTATATTATAGGTGATGGTCCTTTGAAACAGCAACTGCAAGAGCTGATTGAGCAAACAGGGCAAACTGAAAAAGTAATTTTAGTAGGGTCTTTGGCCAAAGATCAGGTCTATCGTTACTATCAACTCGCAGACGCCTTTGTGCTCATTAGTGACTATGAATGAATGTCACACGTATTACTGGAGGCAATGGCAATGTGATTGTTCATCATCTCCTCAGATATTACACCCAATGTCGAAACTTTGGAGCAGTATGCTAGCAAACGCATAGTACCCATTTCTGATGCTATTGATCTTACTCTATCAGAAAGTGTACATGAGAAAGCACCTTCTGACCTTTCTGCTTTTGACTTTGAGCGTTTGTACAGCAAACTCAAAGAAATACTGCATTTGAGATAGTTTTTTTATTTTTTCATTGGTGAGATGCATCTTGTGATGATATCCTTGGATGAAGGTATGCTCAACCCTGATTCAGCTGTTGCCAAAAGAACACTTGCCTACGCTGAACTAGTTGAAAGTATCCAAGTCATTGTCTATACTCCACCAGGACGTCAGCCACGTACGCTATCTCCAAAGATTACCGTTGTGCCTACGAATTCGTCGACTAAACCTCACTTTTTGCGAGATGCATGGCGTATTTGAAAACGTATATGCTCATCACTCCCCTCCCATCAAACGGTCATTACCACCCAAGACCCCTTTGAAACGGCACTAGTTTGACGATGGTTGAAGAAGCAATTTAGGTGTGGATTACATATCCAAGACCATGGTAATTTTTTCGAGAGCACGTATCGAAGAAAGGAAACGTTGCTCAATGGTATGAGATGGTATATGTGATGGTTCCTCCTCAAGCAGGCCAATGCCATCAGAGTTGTTTCCAAAATTGAGCAAGCATACTTAGAAAACCACGGCTTCACCAATGTTTTGCATATACCTGTCTACGTGGATACCTCTCCCAAAATGACTCAGAGAACACCTCATGTGGGTTGTAACCTCCTCATGCTTTCTAGATTTGTTCCCCAGAAAAACATTCTTTTTGCACTAGGAGTCCTGGAGAAACTCTTCAAGCTATATACAGATATGACGCTTGTATTGGTTGGTAAAGGCCCGCTAGAGCCAGCAATCCGTGCTTTTATCAAGAGACATGCACTAGATGATCGTGTGGTTATCAAACCATGGACCAATGATGTCTGAAATGAGTATGAAAATGCCGATATCTTTTTGCTACCTTCTTTGTATGAAGGTCGATGAATGACGGTAATTGAAGCAGCGAGTTATGGCGTACCCGTTATAATGACCGCAACGGGATGTGCAGGTGATTTCTTGGTAGATGACTATAATGGCATGGTAATCCCTATCAATGATGCAGATGCATTGCGTAATGCCATTACTACTTTCTATGAGGACATAGATCTCAGAGAAACGTATGTAACACATGGATACCAACAACTCAAAAAAATGTACAGCCGAGAAGAAACCTTGTCTCGCTACGGACAATCACGAATAGCTGCTTTACCTAATTCTCAAAAATAATCTCTCATGAAGAAACTCCTCTATATACTGCCCGAGTATAACAAAGACCTGGATGGACATATTTTCTACTTAGTTAATTTCGTAGCAGAGGTTGCTAAGCAAGTACCTGTGTTTGTGATCATTGAAAAATCTCGTGAACAACACGTTTATATCCCCCATATATCTGGTGTATATGTACAAAAATGTACGTCTTTATTTTTCAGAAGTGCAGAATTATTTTTCGTGGTGCTCTGGCAACGTTTTCGTGGCTACAAAACTGCCTATATTCATTACTCATATATTGGCGCAATAGTAGCTAGTCTTGTATTGAGACTTTCATGATGAAAGACGTATTACCGAAACTGTGGTATGATGTGGTTGTTTGGCAAGAACACCTTGCTCAAGTATGCCCTGCATGCAGTCAACTATCTCGTGACGGGTGTCCATGCGCTCAAGCAAGGCTATAGTGAGACCTACGGTATATCCCAAGAGAAGATACTCATCATGCCAAATTGGGTGGAATTAGCTAGATTACAGGATCCTACCTATGACATCCAACAACAAAAAGCAGATCTTGGACTAGCACCTACAGACAAGGTAATCCTCTTCGTGCACAGATTGGCTCCGAGAAAAGGTATTCAATATGTCAGTCAGATAGCGAAACAGTTCCTTGCTTCACCTGAGATCAAGTTTTTGGTAATTGGTGATGGACCCTATAGAGAAACATTTTTAGAAGAAATAAAGGATTGAAAACTGACTAATATTACCTATATAGGAAAGGTTCCCAATAGAGAAGTATACCGTTATTTTCTTCTCGCAGATGTCTTTTTGATGCCCTCCGAAGAAGAGGGATTCCCGAGAGTATTGATTGAATCTATGGCCTGCAATACTCCCTATGTAGCCTCTGATATAGGAGGCGTCAAGGAAATTAGTCCTCAGCGACAACAGCCCTTCATCTACCAGATAGGTGATATTGACTGATTTGTAGCAGGTATTCGCACACTCATATCTTTGGAAAAACCCTATGACTATCAGACGTATGTTCAGCAATATGACATAGCTCCGGTAACGAAGCACTTTATTTCCCTTTTGCAATTGGATGAAAGAAAATCTATCTAATATCTACGAGTATCATCATACCCATCGTAGACCCAAGAATTTCTCTTTATTTGAGAAGGAGCGCTGAGTAATTATATCTGGACTAGTTGATGGAAAAGAAGGTCTTGAAATATTGGACATAGGCTGTAGAGATGGTAACCTCACTAAATATTTCGATCCACAAAAGAATCATGTTTTGGGTATTGATATAGATAGATTGGCGATGGCAGAGGCTGAGAAACTAGGTATCAAAACAAATTTCGAAGATCTCAATGGTGAGCGGGATTTCTTGCATGATAAGAAATTTGATATCGTGTGAGCATTTGAAATTGTAGAACATCTCTACTATCCAGACGTAGTCGTTGAAAAAGCACACAAGGCACTCAAGCCCCATGGTATCTTTGTATGATCTGTTCCAAATGGGTTTAGTCTTCCCAATAGAGTGAGGTTATTTATGGGCAAGAAAAGAGGCACTTCATTGATGGATCCTACCCATATCAACCACTTCACCTATGATGAACTCTATCACACCCTCTCAAAGCACTTCCGCAAAGTGACGATATATGGTCTTGTTGCTCCCCAATGGATGCCTTTAGCTAAACGGTTTCCTTCTTTATTTTCCTTTATGTTTGCACGAAAATGTGAGAAATAGGCATATTACGTAAATGTGAATATGATGCATTGAGTAAACTTACTTTGCATGGTAAGATTTTGGATATTGGTGGGTCAAGAAAATCTGGCTATCAAGACCTTATTCAGGGAGAACATACCTATGTGGTAGCTAATATTTCTGATGATCATGGATATGATGTTTATTGTGATGTACAAGAGCCTTTCCCTTTCCAGGATGGCGAGTTTGATCACGCATTAGCAATCAATCTCATAGAGCACATCTATCAGCATCGCAACGTCTTCAATGAAGCCTACAGAGTCCTCAAAAAGGACGGCTCGTTGGTGATTGAAGTGCCTTTTATGTACTACGTGCATGGTAGTCCGGACGATTATTTCAGATACACCAAGTCGTGCCTACACAACTTGTGTGTCGATGCAGGGTTTCCTGCTGACAAAATTCATATCGAAGAGCTTGGTGCGGGCGTAGGCTATGTAATGGCACAACTCCTCTATCTGATCCCCTTCAAATGGGTGAGAATGTCCTTGAGCCGATGTGTTATCTGATTTGATAATCTCTTGGCAAAATGTTCATCCAAGTATGCAACCACCCGTGAAAGATATACGTTGGGGTATTTAGTTATTGCAACCAAATAGTATGTTAGCAAAGTATCATACATTATACAAACACGCTGCTGTATACCAAAGTAAAGAAGCTATGGTGCAAGCATTATTTGTACATCCTGAGTGGCATGTACTCGATGTGTGATGTTGTGGGCAAGGTATCAAAATTGGTGATAGTAATTGGGTACATGAGCAACTCAGAGCGAGATCAGCATACGTCTTTGGTATCGATATTATGGAGGAGATTAAGACGTTGGATCCAGCTATCTATCATTATGCACAGCAGGATGCAGAAGATTTTGACTACGCACATAGGTATGATGTAGTGTTTGCTGGTGACCTTATTGAGCATCTTTCTAATCCTGGACTATTTCTTGCTTCTGCGAAAAAAAGCATGAAACCGGATGGACAACTGATAGTCTCTACGCCCAATGCATTTAGTATGTTCAATATGATCGAAAAAATCTTTAAACTTGAACCAACGGTAAATATTGAACATACCGTCTATTTCACGCTCAAAACGTTAGATCAGTTATTCAGTAGATATGACTTAGAAATTGTCCAGATTGGGTTTATCAAACATATTTGAGCACATTATTCTGAAAGCATTTTCAAGAAAATACAAAACGGACTATATGAAATTATAGGGCGATGCACCCCAAAAATGATGGAGGATATTGTAATTATTGCCAAGAATAAGTAATACTCTTTAGAAATGATTGTTTATCGTGAGAATAAGTCTTTCATTCTCCGCAATACTTTCCACTCCATGGAAACTGAGATCTCCAAAGAAGAGATACATATTTCCTGGATCATAGGTGAGGTACTTGTAAGAGAATCGCTTTCTCGTGAATTTGAAATATTTAATCAAAAATACACTCAATCTCTCACAGAGCCGATTGGTACGGATACGCATATTGACGTACATCATCAATCATCCAATGGGATTTCCGTGTGCATCTTTGGGAGCTATCAAGGAGGTTACCGAATTGACGTATGCACCATCATAATGGTAATGCGTCTCCCCTGTTTCTTTGGTTTTGTAGGAGAGTCCAAACCATTGTTTTTCAGCAACCAAGACCATAGGGGGAGTTTTCAGTTGTTTGGCTCTTTGTTGATAGAGAAGATTGAAGAATGCGAGTATTTCAGGAGAAGTAGCTATATCATAAGCCATGCTCCCCTCCAAGCTTTCTTTCTTTTGATTTGCGAGGTTCTTTTCTTTCATTTCTTTGATAATAGTCTGTACGGTTTCAGGTAACAAGAAATCCTTGAGTACGAAATAGCCTTCCTGCAGGATAGTAGTGACAATTTGTTCAGCAAAGTGACTATCTTGCATTTTGCTCGTATAGAGAGGGTTGATTAACGTCATTGGTTATATACATTATATAAAACAGATAGTTTTTTGGTACAGATTCGGAAGGGTTTTACAAGGGATCAAGTGGAGCATGATTCTTATTTTTTATGAAGCTTTTTGGCCAAAACACATAGATGAGAAAGCCAAATATTCTGACTCATCATTTGACCAAAATGGCTCACCATAGTCCGTAGAGAGGGATATATATCCAAGCCCCCACAATGAGTGCGATGACCTTGGCAACTTCTGCTACGAGCAACGGTGTTTCATAGGCCATAGCTCTATAATAGGTTGCCCAAAGTCAGCCACCAGCAGCCAAAAAACTAATCATATAGATTTGCGAAGGATAGAGCGAACTCGCCACATAGTCGGGATAAAAGGTGTGAAAGACATACGGAGACACTACTCGATAGGCAATGACTACCAGTAAACAAAGCAAAAGTAACACACTGGTGTATTTCCACAATCTTGATTGAATTGCTCCACTCATATCATGCGTAGCTAACTTGGGGAGAAGTAGATGCATAATGGGCTTGGTGATCACTTCACCTTGTCCGGGAATAAGTACTGCAATAGTATAAATTGCCAACTCCTTGAATCCCAAAAAGTACGTCACGAGAAGTTTATCCAGGTACTCATTGAGATATTGGATTCAGCGTGAAATAGATATCTTTTTGCCAAAGGCGATAGTTCAATGATCAATTTTGGAGTGAGGATCTACTTCATGCCGTGTTTTCCATGTATAGTATCATTGCAATGAAATGGTCATCAATAATGAAGTAGCAATGATCCAAAATACTTGATCTGTCATCAAAACAACTACGGTCATGACTCCCAACTCAAAAAGGTCACGAATGAGCCACCATTTGAAAAGGCGATCAAATTGTCACTTGCCATTTAATCGACTCCCAAAGTAAGGTACCAAATTATACAGGGGAAATAGTGCAGCAATGAACACAAATATCCATGAACCATATCCTCTCCCTACAACATATCCATATACAGCAAACGCTAACAAACCAATGGTTCCCCAAAAACTTCGATTCCATACGGTACGTAATGCGGTGTGGTAGGTTTTGTCGTGTCCTTGCGCAATGGCTCTAATGAGTGCAATACTCATGCCAGGCAGTGCTACGATGGTTGCCATACCAATCGCGGTAACGGCAAATTGTCGTTGTCCATAAATCTCTTTGGGCAACAAACTGGTCATGATGATACTGAGCGTGAATCATTTGATAATTCCTACAAACTGTCAGCAATAGATCCAAAACCCATTCTTCACAAAATAAGGTAAATCTATACCGATTTTCTTACCATAGTGGACGCTGAGGTGACGTACCTTTTTTACCACAAAGGTGAACATGCGAAACAACAAATAAAATTTTTATTGATGATAGACGAGATACCGATCCACAAATTTCTTTATTCCTACATCTAGAGAGGTGTTTGGATGTCGATTGAGTAATTCCTTGGTGTGCTGTATGTCTGCCCAGGTAGCAATGACGTCGCCTTGTTGGAGAGGGAGGTAATTTTTATTCACATCCTTTCACAAGTGTTTTCCTAACAAATCAATCATATCTTCAAGTTGTTCTGGGGTATCATTTCCCAAATTACAGACTGCGTAGAGTCCGGTGTCCGTGTGTAAAGCCCTGACCACTCCTGATACGATGTCATCAATATACGTAAAATCTCTTTTCATCTGACCGTAATTGTACACATCTATGGGCTTGTTGGCGAGTATTTGTTGAGTAAAACTGAAAATTGCCATATCAGGCCTTCCCCACGGTCAATACACCGTAAAGAACCTTAGTCCCATGGTCGGAAGATTATATATGGTGCTATAGGTATGCGCGATAAGTTCATTGGACTTTTTGGTCGCTGCATAGAGGGAAATAGGGGTATCTACCTTGGTATGGATAGTACTCGGCTGTTGTTGGGTATTTCCATAGACACTACTGCTTGATGCATACACAAAACGTTTGACATCGTAAAGTCTTGCAACATCTATGATATTGAAAAAACCGTTGAGATTAGCGCTAATATAGGCATCAGGATGTGTGATACTATACCTGACACCAGCTTGTGCAGCAAGATGAATCACTTGCTGAGGAGCATAGGTGGCAAAAACTTGCTCTACATCTTGCTTATTACTAATATCAACCAACGAAAAGCTGAAGTGAGGATAGGTAAGCAACACGTCTCTTCTTGCTTTTTTGAGTACTGTTGAATAATAATTATTTTCATTATCAATACCTACGACCTGATAGCCCAACTCCAAAAGATGTTTGGCTGTATGAAAGCCAATAAAGCCACTACTCCCCGTCACCAAAATGGTCGTATTCTGCATCACGTATGATAAATAAAGTACAATTTCAAGATAACCAACATGAGATATATTTCTCTACTCTCTATATGTTCAAATAAACGTGATCCCTGCTTCATGGAGATATTTGCCTTGGATGTCTTGTAAACCTGCATCAGAGTACCGTTTTTGGATGTTTTCGGTGTAATAGTAGTTGCTCTTTGGTGTTGCTAAAACATCGAACG
Source organism: uncultured Candidatus Peribacteria bacterium (assembly GCA_964633455.1). Classification (GTDB taxonomy): domain Bacteria; phylum Patescibacteriota; class Gracilibacteria; order Absconditabacterales; family Absconditicoccaceae; genus CAYUST01. The sequence continues at coordinate 9,804 of CAZWFZ010000006.1, forward strand.
CATCGTTGTGTTTCATATTGTAGGGGAAGTTGATGTAGTAGTAGAACGGGAAATGTTTGATGATGCCTTTACCAAATATCCATGAGAGCAAGACGGTCAATCCGTTGATAGCATGCACCAGTAATGCGGGGAAATGACACAACCGGAGCAGCAATCTCTTGTTGATGTGTCTCGTGATATATCTCACGGGCTCATAGAGGTACAGTGCTCTTGCATTGTTTTTCTTGGCATAGACCCGGATGAGAAATGCACCTCACACCTTGAGTACTTGTTTGGCAATGGCAGTGAACCCTCATTGTGGATCAGGGAGATGATGCAAAACGCCGATGGATTGTGCAATATCTATCGAATGGAAAAACGGCAAATGATAAATGTCCCCTTGGACGATGAAGATATTTGGGATATCTTTGGTAAGATCAAACGCAAAATCGACCGCTTCGGAGAGATCTACTCCAATACACAATGCTGCCCCCAAGTTCGCACAAATTTTTGTAAATCTTCCTGAGCCACAGCCTACGTCCAAAACTACTTTACCTACGAGATCTTTGGCAGTCTGATAGCCTCACAAGAAGTGCAAATAGTTATCTGTCTCGAAGGTGTTTTCTGCATAGATGTTGTTCCATTCAAATGAAAAACTTTCTGAGGTCTTCTTTTGGTGAAGGACAAATGCATTCATATCTTTGATATCTTCTATTGCTTGCATTCGTTCTTGTTGCAATGCAGGCGACAGCTGGTCTTTGAACTGAGTGAAAAAGGCATGTTTTTTTTGGAGGAGATCCTTTTTGAGATCACCGGTGAGCATTCTCGGAACCCCATGAATAATAGGATAATGTTCAGTAGCAGAAAAAAGCTCTCCACTCATAATATGCTCTCCCTCTTGCTCAAAAATCTGAATCTCCAGTGGTTGGTTAGTAATCGGATCTACAAGTTGTCAAAGATGTTTTGCCCACATAGGTATGTACAAATAAAGTATAAAAAGGCGATATGCTAGCTTAAACTTTTTTGATAGCGACGAATATTGGTAGCTCGACTAAATTTTGAGAGTACGTGTTCGCGAGACTTTCACGCATGCACAGCGTATCCATCTATAGCTTTTTGGATGCATTCTGCAAGCGCATATCTATCCCCTGGAGCCACCAGTATGAGGTCAGGTTGGTCACTAATCTCTGGTGTCCCACCCACCTGGGTGGCTACTACCATACACTGTGCGAGCAATCATTCTACGACGCTCGTTGGGAGTCCTTCTTGATAACTGGTGTTGAGAATGATATGCATACGTGGGTAGTAGGTCTGTTCGAGGGCGGTTTTGGTTTGATAACCGGCGAAGGTGATCCACTCTTCCAATCACAACTGCTGGGAAAGTGATTCTAATTTCTGCTTCTCCTCACCATCTCCTATCAAGGTAAGATGTAGGTTGGTCCTGCCCTGCTCAATCACGAGCTGCAAGGCATAGAGAAGTACGTCAATTCCTTTGAGGGCCGTAAGTCTGCCTACGGAGCAAAGTGCAAACTGCTCTACGACAGGCACAACAGGATTTGGCGTGATAGCAGAATCAAGTCCCCTATAGATCACTTCTACTTCTCTTGAAGTAAAGCGCTGTACAAAACGTTTACACCCTTCACTGATACCAATAACTTGATCAGCTACACGGAAGATGATACGCCCAATAATTTGATCATAGAGCCATGCTATGGCATTTTTCCATCAGGTATTGAGTTTGACGTAGTCAACCCCATGTTCGATATGCACTCGTTTGATACGGTGCCACTTCGCAAAAATACCACCAAACAGGGAGGCTGGAAAAAATCTTGTTCTCGTAATGAGGATGTGAGGTGCAAATTGTTTGATCAGGCGATGCGCCTGACGATACTCAGATGTCCAAAATTTGGGAAAGGGGAAGGTAGGGATGATCTCAAAGGCAGGAATTACTACCACCGTGACCTGGTCATGTTGGTAGGTAAGGGTGGAAGGTTGCCCAATACTATACGTTGCAATGAGACAATCTCCACATCATGTTTGGATCCATCGCTGCGCCCACTGTGCTGCGTGTGATTCAAGTCCTCCAATATGAGGAGGATAATACGCAATATACTGTACTACACGCATGCGAGAAAGATTTTTGGTAAAGGAACCGAGGCATTTTCTTATTTAAAGAAAAATGCATTGTATTTTTCCAGAGGGGAAAAATGTTTATATTATTTGAAAAATAATGACTTGTAGATAAGCTCTTTGAGGATTTTGAAGGCGCTCATATTGGACTGTCCTTTGGAAAGGCTGTAGGGAGTATATTTAATATGTACGGGTATCTCCGTGAAGCGTAAATGTTCTGAAGCGAGCGTGCCAATGATCTCGTTTTGATAACTAAATCGGTCTGAGGTGAGACGGAACTTTCCTATGACGTTGCGATGATACATTCTATATCCTGTAGATACGTCGGTCAGTCGAACACCATTGAACACAAAGGTGACTATTCTCCCTCACCAAAGAATAATTTTCCTCAAAAGAGGCATATCCTCTATTTTGGCACCTTTGACAAACCTACTTCCTATCACGACATCTCGTTTGTGTTGTGATGCTGCATGCATAAATTGATGCATATCCTTGATATCCATTTGCCCATCTGCATCATAGGTGACCAGCCATTCTACACTCAATGCTTCTGCGTACTTGGTGGCAAGGCTAAAGAGTGTTTTGTTGGCTGCGCCAGGACCTCTATTGATGGTATGATGTAAGTCAATGAGATAACTTTTGGGATACTGGGCTTGCTTGGTTGCAATCACTTCTGCAGTTGTATCACTGGAGCCATCGTTGACGATAGCAATTTTGTGAAATCCTGCTGTTATAATTTCATCAATAACCTCACCAATGACACTACCTTCATTGTAAGCTCTCATCAGAAAAAGATACGAATCTTTTGGATCATTACTCGTCTGGAGAGGGAGAGTAACACGTGTAGATTGTTTCCACTCTTTAATGGCAGTTGAAGATATAAGTCTCGTTATTTGTAAATCATGCTTGGTGAGTTTGTTGAACAAGTGGAAATAAAAGTATGCTAAGATGATAATCCCAATATATACTAGTGCATCTGCTCCTCTGGCAACTCCAAAGAAACGTCAAAAAGAAGAGAGAAAATCTGGTCTGACCAAGAAGGTAGCAATTGCTCCACTTCCTCCAAAGAATACAAGAAAATGAAGGAGATTAAACTTCTTTCTTTGAAAGAGGTCGATAGACATCAACAAAAAAAGTACAACCGTAACAATGATGGTAAGTTCGAGCAAACTCATGTAGACGGACAACGGTAAAACTAGCATCACCATAGCTGATATTGATGAAAATGCAATTGTTTTCTTTCTTTTTTCTGTAGATATTCTTTGCAATTAATAGGTATTTTGCTATATCAGCTTCGTTCTTGCAATTTGACAAAAGATTCCTAGGATGTATCGTATACGTTCTCAAAACACCAGAGGTGACTATTTATATTGATCTAGTGCATGGCACATCCTCAAACACGTCTGATTTTTATGATAACAGGAGTCTTCCTGTTGGGAGGAGCAGTGATTGTTTTGTGAGGTGGAACTCCCCAGCTTCCAGGTCATTTGTGACAAGTGCAGGAGTCGGATCCACGTTTTTTCGTGACCCGTCACCTGGCGCGTATGAGCACCTGGCCTGCGCTTCAACACACAAGTAGTTGGTCGATTAATCGAATGGATCCACAGGTTTCAGGTAGTTTGACAAGTATGCAAACTGGCATGCTTACCCTCACCACAGATACGTACTTACTCCCGGGGAAGTGATCTGATACCTCTTGGCAGGCTCAGATAGGCGACACGTATTGATTTTCAACCAGTGGAAGTGTCCTCGTACGTGGAAGTTCGGGGTATGTACAATTTGCTGAGAGTTCTGCTCCCAAATCAGCATATCCTCTTGAAGAATCACCACAACAAGCGATCCATCTTCTGATTGATGCCTTGCAGTTGAGATGGGCACAACTACCCCCTGCTGCTACGCATCTCCTTGATACATCTCCACACAAAATAATTGTGGATATCTCTACCTTGACCAAAAAAACTCGTGTGGTGGCAGATGAGCAAAAGAATCGATTATATTTATTTGCAGGAGATCAGTTTGTCTATTCGTGAATTGCCTCACCTCAGAGTGGTACGACGCGACGGTGAACTACCTCAGATGGCAAAACTACCTGGACCCTTCAGCAAGAGCCCAAAGCACATCAAGCCAGCCTCATATTTCAACAATTATTCCCCATTGCGCCTACCATTGATGCTACGATCAGTCGACGTGAAAAACGCACATCGTTGCACTATATGATCGCCGGTACGCTCAGTTTCCCCAAATGATTCGTCGCCTCATTCACCGGCACCCGAACACTTGAAAGAGCTCCCGTGCAACCTCTGCATGACCTCCCTCAGCATGCTATTCCTCGAGCACATTGGGAGGAAATCACAGAGAGAGAGGTAGACTAATATAATAGTTGTGATAGGAGCTATCTATTGGGTTTATTACTAGATTTTTGCCTCATTTTTTGACATCTTTATATTTCTCATTATAATAAAGTAAGTTCTTTATTCATTTTTTGTATGCATGAACGTTGATAAAGAAGCGATGCACCACCTTGAGGAGCGTCAAGCACGCCTTGCACAATTACAACAACTCCAACATGATGCGCAACAGCTTATTCACCAGTCTGATGAGTTTTTGGTAAAAGCTGCAGAAGTACAAGAAATGGAAGAGGATTTTGCTACCATAGAATAATTTTACGTATCAATTACCTATGCCAGAAAACTTCGAGCAACCTACTGAAACTGAGAAAAAACAAGAGCGTGCAGAGTCCCGTGATCTTTCTCCTGAGCAAATTGCTACACAACTTGAACAAACAGATAAAGCAATAGGATTGACGATAGAAGATCTCAATACGCACATTGCTCCTCAGCTTTTTGAAAAACAACAACGCCTATCAAACCTTTCTTCATCTATTCTTTCGGATGATCATCTCTGACCCCAAGCGCATCAGCTACAAGAGAAATCTTCGACCTACCTACATAGAATAGCAACAGAAACAGCGGTTGATAAAAATAGTTTAGGAGTCAAAGGGAAAGAGAAAATTGGCAAGGGGATAGATGTCATTGCGCAGGTTTGAGACATACAGCTCTCGAAAGAAAGTAAGTTGACTCCGTACATAGGAGTCAATCTTCCCAATGAAGGTAAAAGACTATGAGCTATTGCAGGTATGACCTTGTCTGATAAACCGAGCTGAGTTACGGCTAGCCTACAAGGCGAGTTCAAAGAAAAAGGTAAATCAGGAAACGAGTATATTGCAGCCAAAATTACCGAACAAACCAAAATTCCTGTTTCCAAAACAGAGAGTATTTCTGTCATGTGAGGCATTGATGACAATCAACCAACCGCAGGCATAGGATATACCAAGAGGTTGGATACCGGTTCGTTGACGGTTTGATGAACCGTGACAGATACTGAAAAATGACCAATGAACCTCAAAGGCGATGTAACGCGAACTTCGAAAAACAAAAATCTAGATATTTCTGCAACCGTGCAGCGCAACAAAGGAGATGTATCAGGTGGCGTGAGCGCTAAGCTGAGATTCTAATCCTTCTTCCCAATAATCGCGCAGGTAAAGGGAAAATCAAAGAGACAGTATGAGTACTCAGCATTTCAGAAAATCTGCTCTACTTGTTTGGTGAGGGCGTGAGAGTATTGTATATGTACATAGGTGCCTCAGGGTGCAAGTAATGCGTATGTTTTGGTGAGCATGGCATGTTGCGCTTGTGGCGTCAGTAGACTCATAGGTACACCGGATATAATGAGATCATAGCTTGCTTTGGTGGATCACCAGGTCAAAAAATCTTGATGATGTACACGGAATTGCTCCCCAAATCTCTCCTTGAGTACGGTACAAAATTCCTCATTGATTTCACAGCACTCATAAAAACTTTCGGGAGTCTTGTGCGTGAGTATATATGAGGTAGTAGCGCCCTTGGCTGGACCAATTTCCAAGATAGTGTGTGTATTTTTTCGATCTATATCTTTGAGCCCATTGTGAATGGAATGCTCTCCATAATCACCTATAGCTCCCGTTGTTTTGGGTTGTTTCAAAAAGTCGATGAAACGTATTGCATAGGTATCTGTATCTTTGGTGCTAAACATATAAGGTCATGGGGTGTACTAAAAGAAAAGGATTTTTATGTTTATGCTTTCTCTCGGGTCCATCCCGTAGGTGTGTCAATGATAGTTCGTCCTGCAGTTTCGATCTGCTTGCGCAACATATCTGCTTGTGCAAAATCTTTATTCTGTTTGGCCTCTCGACGCTGGGCTGCAAGTGCTTCTATCTCACTGGGTACGACAACTGCAACTTGTTCTACTATGGCAAAGAGATCTAGTTTGAGGATGTGTTCATCTAGCCATGTGGGGCAGCCATAGGTATGTAATTTCCCAAGTACTCCTCATGTATTGAGGTCATTGAGAAGTTCGTCGATGATTTCTTGTTCTTGCGCAGGAGTAGGAGTCAGTCCTCAGGCTATTTTTTTCATGAGCCCTGCTCTCGCCTTTTTGGCGGCTTCGAGTGCTTCCCAGGTGAAATCTTGGAAAGATCTATAGTGAGCTTGCAAATAAAAGTATCTCATATCCAAGGGAGAATACCCATGCTCTAGCACTTCGTTCAAGAAAGCAACATTCCCATCTGACTTTGCTATTTTTTTGCCATTCATCATGAGCCATTGATAGTGGACTCGATAATTGACTCGTGGAATGTGCGCATGACTACATTCTGACTGGGCAATCTCATTGGTGTGATGGACAGCGATATGCTCCATACCTCAGGTATGGATATCAATATGGGCTCCCAAATATTTCATACTCATAGCACTACATTCAATATGCCATCCGGGAAAGCCTACACCTCGAGGACTCTCTCGCTCCATATCACGCTTTTTGTCCGTCGTATTGAACTTCCACAAAGCAAAATCTGTCGGATTTCTTTTGCCGGTATCGGTAATTCTCGCGCCGTGTTCAAGTCCTGCAAGATGCTTTTCTCACAACAAAACACCATACGGTGAGGTAGTATCCCCTGAAATATGGGAAGTATCCATATAGACCCCATCATCAGGAATACTGTAGGTATATCCTTTGGTTTCAAGTTCTTGTATCAAGGCAATTTGCTCAGCAATATGGTCAGTTGCCTTGGGCATAACGTCAAAAGGATCGATACGTAACAAGTTGAGATCTTCTTCATAAATAGCAGTGAACTTGGCTGCTACGTCTCGAGCAGTGATGCCTTGTTGTCTTGCTCACTTTTCCATACGGTCTTCGCCATGGTCAGCGTCACCTTCATTATCTCAGGTGAGATGTCCCACATCGGTGATATTCATGACGTGTTTCACGGGTAGCTTACAGAGATGTTTGATGACGTTCTTGAGCACATCTACGAAGTAGGCAGCTCTCAGATTTCAGAGGTGTTGTCTACTATATACCGTTGGACCACATGAATAGATAGTTACCAAATCAGGATTGATAGGAACGAAGGGTTCGAGGGTGTGAGTTAGGGTATTGTGAATACGTAACATGATTGAAAAGTTGAAAGTTGAAAGAGGAAAATAATATGTTTATCTCTTAAGTCTTGATTCTTAAATCTTAATTCTTAAATCTTAATTCTTGCTTCCTGTGTTGTTGGTGTCACAGCGTTGTCTGACTTTTGCATAAAATCATTGGAGGAGGGTCTCATACGTGTACTCATTTTTTTCAAATGCATTAGTTGACATGTCGTATAATGCATCTTCATATTCTTGGAGTTTGCGAATTTCTGCTTCGGTGAGACATTTTCACTCCCCTGCCAAAGAAATTACTTCATGAAATGATTTGGCAAGTGCATACTTATTTTCGAGTGCTTGATTTTTGCCTGAGGTATAACGTGAAATCAAAATATGTACTTTTTGCATGATCACATCAATACCGCTAACGATAGAAGATTTTTCTGCAGGGTGCGTTGCTAGATAAGAAAAACAAAAAAAGAGCAAAACGACACCGACTATAAACTCAACTACATTCATCGGGAATTTCTTCTTTCTTTCGGCGAGCGCATTTTTTTGTGCTTCGATGAGGAGTTGATGCTCATCTATGGGTGCAACTGTTTCAGCTGGTGGTGAGAGAGGTGTTTGTTGAGGAGATGTTTCCATGGAATGAAAGTAGGTTTTATAAATCTAGGCATGCTGAACGACTACTACCTGCCCGGGACGTAAGAGTTTGGGGAAGGTATGTCCTGTTGCCATTACTTCTTGAGATCGCTGTTGCGTACGGTTGGTGGCTCGTTCACCCAAGGGAATACAATATTTAGGTTGCAAGGTAGCGAGTCGTTTTTTGAGGGTCGAAAGTTCATTATCAGATCATCCTATACACAACACATCTATTTGTTCATAGGTCTGAGGTGGTGTGCCAGGTGCTAGGTTTGCTAGGTAGCCAATGTGTCGTGGTCATCGGGTCAGTACATACAGGTCTTCAACTTGTTCGCTCTGTGGTCAGTCATTTTCTTGTGTGGTGAGTGGATTTTGCGGATCCAATACTATACGTTCTTTTCATCGTGTACATCGAATTTCGTTTCCTCATCCAAATCCAACTTCCAATAACATATATGTAGTATGATAAAATAGTTAGAAGTTTTTGATAAATTGATCTCTCACACTAATTTTGCCTATCATACCAAATGCTCTTCTAAAGAGTTCTCTCAAATCTCTATAATGTACCAACGAAAGTATCGTTTGAATTGATGCTCGTTTGTAGACTCACAAAAAACCTTCTACATGCGCTACAACTACATCTTTGGGATCTCCAGAGTACTGTACCAAGTAATAGGTAATATCTTTGTCGACACCTAGTTTGCCTGAATCATTGAATAACTGCAAAGAGATAGTATCCAACACCTGCTTGACCTGCAAAGAAGCAAGTGGTAATCAAACTTCTTCATAAATTTCTCTGACAGCAGCTTGCTCTGGTTTTTCGCCTGTTTGTATTTTTCATTTTGGGGTCACTCGTTCAACTTTTTTGGAGAGTGCTTGTCTTTTGACCAACAAGAAACGTGGTTCTTGTGCTTTGGTATCTCGGCAGTAGACAATACCGCCGGCGCTTTGTACTTTCTTGACCATAGGAGCTTCATAAATAAAATAAGCGTATTATCGACCGGTGTTTTTGATAGACGAACTTATACGTTGCAAGAGTGCACCAAGGGTAGGTTGTAGTATTTTTTGTGAAAATCGATCCTTGGGAAGTCGATTGTTGGTCTGTCGTTTCTCGGTAATGATATGTTCGTAGTCACTTGCAATGGTGTGTTTGTTGGCTTGTGCTTGTTGGACAAATTCTTGCGCACTGGTTATACCCGCTGGCAATTCGTGCCACCCTACTCCTAGGGCATCTTGCCCTTCTACAGGGGAGGATACTTCTTTGATGATGTCAGTTTCTGTACGTGGTGATTGACGAAGTGCATCAAGTTGTTGTTGGATTTCTGCATAGAGTTCGGAGGAACTATCAACCTTTTTTTGCAGTGCTTCCAATCCAGCGATAATAGCCAACTTAGCTGGCTCATTTTCTGATGAGAGTGATGTTGCTTCACGTGCAGCGATTTCTGCCTGAAGGTGTTGCAAATCAGCGCGTAGCTCCTCATGTTCGGTGGAGGAAGGTTGTTCCTCTTGCTCTTTTGGAGTATTTTCTCACTCAACCATCATACTAGCAAAAAACTAAAACACTTATACTCTATTCTGCGTATCATTCGATAAATTTTTTGAGGATCAGGACATTTTTTCTATGGTCTACTCTACTCGGCCCTAAAATACTCAATACTGCATCATATCCATTGATATCTACCTTGGTATAGACGATAGCGATTGGCTTCTCGTCATTTTCCAAAAAAGTATAATAGACCGTTTCTTTTTTGAGGACTCTGGCATCGAGTTGTTGGACGAGCTCTTTGGATTCGATGAACTTGACAAGGTATCTCGTGGTTTCATGGTCTGCGATGAGACTTTCTCTCAACAAATTATTGAGCCCAAGATAATAATACTCATCCTCCCTGAGAAATCCTACTACTGCCCCATCGACGAAGTCTCCCAAGGTCTCAACGATAGATTTGAGATCATTTCTTGCATAATCCAAGTCAATAATAGGACTTTCCTCCCCTTCCTCAGTTGCAGGAGCACTTGAGGATAACAGCAACAATGACTCCATATAGCTCGATAATCCTTTGACGGTAGGGATTCTGCCTGAACTATTGTATGGTTGGTACAATAAGCCCTCTTTCTCGAGTAAGTTGAGATACTTACGCAACGTAGACGGTGCATATTCAGTCATATCCAGAGAATGCAAAAACTTTGACCCAATGGGATCTCCTTTGTGAATATAGTTTTCGATGACAATCGAAAGGAGTTGTTTGAGCTTGTCTTCTTTCATGGCTAGTTGTAGACACAATACCGTTTTTGGAGATATTTGCAAGTAAACAAATAACCAAATACCCAAATATACAAATATACAAAGAACAAAGCATTCGTCGTCCTGAGTGACAGCGAAGGATCTCATTGTTTCTGAGATTCTTCGGCTTCGCCTCAGAATGACGATAGTATCTCAATTCTCATTGCTATTTCTCCCTAACTTAACTATATATACTCCATTCAACTTCCCTTTCACTGATGCAGATCAAGAAAATTGTTCCTATTCTCTCTACAGGAATGTCGCCTTCACATAGGCCGACAGATTTTGGGCATTTTATTGGGCAAGATGGCATCAAAAAGACCTTGGCGACGGCTATTTCCAGTGCTTTCAAACAAGGACGTCCGGTTGGGCATATCTTATTTTCTGGTCCCAGTGGCTATGGTAAAACGACGCTTGCACAGCTTGTTGCTCAAGGAGTCAACAGTCAACTGCATAGTGTCACGGCGTATGCAATTAGTAAGCCTGCTGAGATGATCGCCGTGCTCAATGGATTACAAGGAGGTGATGTGTTGTTTATTGATGAAATCCATAGGCTCAAGCCAGCTATCGAGGAGATGCTCTATATCGCTATGGAAGACTGTTGTATAGATATGGTGATGCCAGATGCCTCAGCCGTCAAGATACCTTTGCAACCATTCACGCTGATAGGAGCCACTACCAAGATGCAATTGCTTTCTGCTCCTCTCAAAAACAGATTTATTTATAAACTCCATCTCACCGACTATACGTCTGCAGATGTATGCAAGCTTATCAAGCAAACGCTCGCCCAAAAAGGTATTTCATTAGTAGATGAAGCCCTTATCAAAGAAATAAGCACCTATTGTACTACTACCCCGAGAGAGATTGTGAGTACACTCATTCAGCTCCATGATTGGCTGATTGTCCATGCAGATACGCTCCTCTTGGGAAAACAACAACGAGAAGCATTTTTGCACGATGCGCGTCTCGTATCTGGAGGATTATCGCCTTTGCACCAGCATTATATAGCCATTTTATCAGCAACAGAGGGTAGACCCGTAGGTATCAAGACGCTTTCCGCTAAACTAGGCGTCGATGAACAAGTCATAGAGCACGATCTCGAACCACTCCTCTTCAAATTGGGCAAAATTGAGAAGTCTTCGAGAGGGAGGTATTTGACAGAGTAAGCAGCATACACGATTGAAATAGGAGAAAATGACCTTTTAAAGGGCGTTTTTTTTATTTATATCATAAAACGGAGGCATGAAAAGTGATTTTGTTGGCCAAGTAGGGAGAAAATCGCAAAAATAGCCGTATGTGCTTATAATTGTTATGTTCAATGAGTTTTTATTTGTACAGTGAAATGGAGTATCAAAATTGGTGGTATTTGAGTCTTCTTCAAGTAGATGGTGCGCTGGATATTTGCAAACCATTGGAGGAGCATATCGAAACCGACTACGTAGTGATGGGAGGCGGAGTTGCATGATTACATGCAGCACAAGCTTTGGCTGAGAAAAAATGTAAGGTAGTATTGATCGAAAAGAGTATTTGTGGCGGAGGTATGAGTGGGCGTAGTGGTGGTTTTTTGACGCCCGATAGTGAATTATGACTCAGGCAGATTGAAGCAAGGTACGGAACAGACCTCGCACAAAAGATTTGGTCGTTTGGTGAGCATGGTCAACAATCTATCGTTTGGAATGCAAAACATCACGATTTTGTATGTGACTTGAGACAACAGGATAGTTTATTGTTGTGACTAGGGAAACATGGAAAAAAAGAAGTAGTAGAAGAATTTCACGAAAGAAGAAGCTTTGGACTCTCAGCTCATTTGGTTGACCAACCACATTTACAGAAGCATAACACGTGATTACACTATACGAGTGGTGTGAGATATCCAGACTGCTACTCGATCAATCCGATGCAGTATTGCCAAGCGCTCAAACTCCAATTACTCAAAATGGGAGTTCGTATCTATGAATTTACCCATGTTCATAAACTTGACCGCCAGATGCTGCATACCAACTTGTGAAGCGTCTCCTTCAAGCATGCCATTATTTGTCCTGGTAAAGCTGAGTCAGAATTGTTTCCCAAGCAAAGCATCCATACCTATGGAGTACAAAATTATATTGCCTTGAGCGAACCCTTGAGCAAAGCACAGATTGCTTCTATGATGCCAAGTGGTGAATGTATGTGCCGAGATACCAAACTCATTTTTACGTACTATCGTTTGACGGGAGATAGAAGAATTGTGTTGTGATGAGGTAATGCGGTCGTCAGTTTTCAGCCACGACATATTTTGCAACAAGTAAGTATCAGTCAAGTAGTACACGACTTCAAACGTATGTTCCCCGCATTGCGTGCGGTGGAATTTCCACACTATCGATCAGGGAGAATTCAAGCAAGTAAAGATCTCATGCCTCTCGTTGGCAGAGAAAAAAGATTTCCTAATCATGTCTGGGTACAGGGCGCGGTGTGACTCCCCTGGGCTGCAGGCTGTGGCGTTTTCGCTAGCCAACTCTTGCATAATGAAGCTGATGCTGATCTCACGCAAGTCTTCTCCTACGACAGACCTTTCTTTATTCCACGAAATACCAACTACCTCATTCCCAAGGGAATGATCTTTGGGTTATGTAATGCAAAGGCAATGTTTGGGTAAATCAAAGGAACAAGAATTATGATTTGAGAATTAAGAGTTGAGAATCCAGACTCTAGAAATTTCGTCATGCTGAATGCAATGAAGTACCCTAAAGGGCATAAACACATCCAGGAAGCTTTAATATTGATTTTTACTCATCACTTCATGAACGAAGATATATGGCAATCCACTGCCCTTTTTTCTCAACTCTCAACTCATATTTCTTAACTCTCATGATTTCTTCTTAAAATATTCTGTAGTTATTCTTAGTATTTTAATTTTCCGTGAGTATGGTGACGGCGTTGGAGCGGATCATTAGCAGTTACGAATTGCAATACATATGATGCCTTGAGTAGCGGCATGTAGTATAGCCTTCATCTGACCCACGCTTAGATGCTCACGGGATACCACACATATCTTGAGCATTCTGAGCGTGACGTTGGATGAGCCAATTGTTCATGGTCGTTTCGATACTTTTCAATATACAAAGGTAGATTGGGAAGTGCGTTTTGAAAATTATTAATTAACTGTTTAAATT
>CAZWFZ010000007.1:0-2691 GCA_964633455.1 uncultured Candidatus Peribacteria bacterium
AGGAAAGCATTTATCAATTTGTACAATTCTGGCAAAATCACTAAGTGATCTTATTTGGTTAATCGATCACCAGGAGCACAGACGGTCGTTTCTGATCTCGAAGTAGAATACAAAGAAATAGAATCCAAACTCTATTATATCAGATACTTTATCGAAGGCAAAGGAGACAGCATCACCATTGCAACGACTCGCCCCGAGACTATTTTTGCTGATGTCGCCGTAGCGGTCCATCCCAAGGATAGAAGATACAAAAAATTTATTGGCAAACAGGTGTTGATACCGATCGTAAATAGACCCATTCCGGTCATTGCTGATGAATCAGTGGCGATGGATTTTGGAACCTGAGCACTCAAAATTACGCCAACGCACGATGCAACCGATTTCGCAGTTGGACAAAGACATAATTTACCGATGGATCGTTTTGCGTTTGACAAGCATAACTTCTTCACAGAACGAGCAGGCGAAGAATTTGCTGGCAAAGAATTGCATGAGTTTTATGACAATGTTATTCACTATATCAAAGAGATTGGTAATTTGGAAAAAATTGAGAATCATGTCCACACGGTACCGTTTTGTGAAAGAACAGGAGACAAGATTCAACCTTTGCTTTCGCATCAATGGTTTATGGAGGTAGCACCTGCGGCTCAACGTATCATGCAAGCGATAGAAGAGAAAGAAGTAAGTGTCTATCCAGATAGATTCGGCAAGATATTTACGTGATGGCTTGAGCAAATCAATCCACGATGTATTTCTAGACAGTTGCGATGGGGACATAGAATCCCTGTATGGTATGCAGAGGATGGTAGTATGCACGCATTCGATGATACCAATGTCGTCTATGCAAAATCCGGGAAGTGGCAATATTTGGCACGCATCATTTTCAATTTAATTGCAGATGGACGTTTACAAACGCTGTTTACTATCGAACAATTGATCGAGCAATTGAGTCAGCCTTCATTGACACCTCAAGAAGGCAAACTGTTTGAAGTCTATATCAAACTCTATCAAGCGCAAGCGACGACGAGTGCAGGTCAAAAAGAACTTGATCAACTCCAAGAAATTTTTGCACAGATTGATGACACTCCCAAAGCGATTATCAAGGCAGGAGAGGTATTGGTAGATATGCTTCATCAAACCTGTAATATCACCAGAGCAGGAGATAAATATAGATTCGATTGGTACGTCAATGGTGTACAAACCAATCTCCAACAGGATGAAGATGTCTTGGATACGTGGTTTTCATCTGCCTTGTGGCCGATGAGTGTCCTGGGTTGGCCTGAGGAAACTCCTGACTTCAAGGAACTTTTCCCGATGACGATGCTCGAGACGTGATATGATATCATTTTCTTCCGAGTGATTAGAATGATGCTCATGAGTGTAGAACAGACCAATCAGCTACCATTCCACCATATCTATCTCCATGGACTGGTGAGAGATGAACAAGGCAAAAAAATGTCGAAGTCTATTGGCAATGTGGTGGATCCCATGATCCTGCTCGAAAAATATGGTGCAGATGCATTGAGAGGGGCTTTGTTGCTTGGTAATACGCCGGGCAATGATCAGAAGTTCACTGACAAAAAGGTAGAGTATGTATGGAGATCAATCAACAAGCTGTGGAATGCTACGAGATTCGTGGCTATGCAATCTGAAGGTGTACAAGACCATACGCTGAGTTATGATGATGTATACGAAGATATTCTCAAGAATAAAAAGAAACTCAACGACTATGATATGTGGATGATCAACAAGATCAATGATACATTGCTACAAATCAATAAATACCTCCAAAAGTTTATGCTCTGAGAAGCATTACAAGAAGCAGTCAATCTCGTATGGCATGAGTTTTGTGATTGGTATATTGAAATTAGTAAACTCCAACCTTCAGCGTATACACACAAAGTATCACTCTATGCGTTGGGGACATTTTTCAAGATGTTGCATCCCTTCTTGCCGTTCGTGAGTGAAAAACTCCGACAATTGATGCATTTCGAGGGTAAACTCATAGCGAGTAGTTGGCCAGTCGATTTGCCTATTGGTGATAAGAACTACAAGATTAACTTGTTGATGGAACTGATTTCCCAATGGAGAACCCTCAAATCTCAGGCAACAGATAAACCTCATGAAGAAGTAGTGATTGGTATTCAAGCAAATGAAGATATTCACGAATTGATCGAAGAACACAAACAATTGATTAGTGATATTGTCCGTGTACGTGAGATTGTGTATTTCAGTGCTAACTCCGAGATGGATAGTAAATGGACGGTTGCTTTGTTGATGGATATCAAACTAGGTATTCAAAGTATCAAGCAAAAAGATCGAAAACAAGATCTTATAGATCTCGAAAAGCAACTAGCAGAAGAAGAACAATTCTTGCAAAGAATGAGAGGTATGCTCTCAGGTGATTTTATGGTGAGAGCTCCCAAGGAAGTAGTAGATGAAAAGAAGAAAAAAATGGATGAAGTTAAAGCAAAGATTGCTCATATCACCTATGAGATTAGCAAGATCAAGATGGAACATAAATAAGAACTAAGAATTGAGAATTAAGAATTAAGAATTAAGATCGTTCAGCAACAATTTTGAGAATGGAGATATTGGGTTCTAGAGTCTAGACTCTAGACTCTAGATTCTAGATTACACCTCCTCATGAAGCTCTTCCGTCAGCTGTTGGTGGCACTCTTCCCGCAGGAGATC
>CAZWFZ010000007.1:2701-12890 GCA_964633455.1 uncultured Candidatus Peribacteria bacterium
AAAAATCCAGGAGACGAACTTAACAATTTTCAAAGTATGATGTAGATGACCTTGTTTCCTGGATTCTTCCCTCTTCGAGGACCTAGGCGCTACGCCTGTCTGCCGACAGGCAGGCTCAGAATGACGAACTAACATCCACCCTCGTCACTTATTTCCCCTCTCCTATGAAGCTTTTCCGTCAGCTGTTGGTTGCGCTCTTCCCGCAGGAGATCGTTTCCAATAGTATGCATCCATTACGTATGTTTGTCTCTTTTATTTCACCGAGACAGTTTTTTTCGGTGATTACGAGGAAGATCGTTGAAAATTATAAGCTCAATTTGTTTGATATTGGATTAGATCCTTTTGAGGTTAAAATCTGATTTGGTGATCAACCTGCGTTGCCGGTCAAAGAAGCGGACAACTACTATGCCTATCATGCCGTTGCAAATCTCAATGGTTGGCCATTTTATTCACCTGCAAATATTGCAACTGCCATTACGTTGATTGTGAGTATCTATGTCAAAGAGAGTTTTGCTAAGTTTCCCAAAAAATATTTTATGAGCTTTTTGACGAGTGTGTATTTGCTCACGTTTGTTTTCACTGCGAGAATCAAAGTCTTTCCTTCCAAAGATAAGGAAGCTACCTATGCGTGGTTTATAGAAGTATTTTTTAACTTCTACGATTTGACGCTTCAGCAGTACGGTATCGAATCACGCAAACAACGCAAAGCAATCAGAACGATTCTCCTCCAACAATGTATTCATGTATTTTTCATGTTGTTTGTCTGTTACAAAAGACTCAATGGTGTTTTTCATGCATCCAATATTAGCGAGAAAGAATTATATCAATGGTTGCTCTATGATGAACTCAAAAAGGGTACCTTCAAAGCATCAGCGCAAACATTTATCACGCAGTCTGCATCAGTAACGAGAGAGCCTGACTTCAGTGATGTCGATCAAGATTTGCTCCAATTGATTTTCCCTGCAGATGTGATTATCAGATATTTATTTCAAGAACGTGATATACCTCTGGTAGTTGAGACTATTGTAAGTCAACTCTACGATAAGGAACGTTTGGATGGATATGTATTTAGTTTTCTCAAAGATGAAAAGCAATTTGAAGATTTCATACATTATATTTGTGACTATAGATTATATAAAGCTAACTTTTTCCGCGGACTACAGCAATTCACGGCGCATAAATTTAGACTCAAACAAGACTATGAAACCTCCAAGGAGATCGATACCTTTATGTCTACCATCGGAGAGTCGGATTCACTTGATAACGTGAAGATGCCTGACATCCTCAGGAAAGAATCGCTTTTGGTAGAGAAGTTGATGAATTTTTATGTAACCTTTTTGGGAGGGATGCGAGTGGGGAGAGGAGATAATTTTGCGATGAGATTATTCCGCAAACCCTTGGTAGATGAGCTATTGGGTGATCACGAATTGCAGATGATCAAGCAGGATGCATTGTACTATTATGGTGCGTTGTTGTATCATTATAGCAAGAATGTGTTTTATTATAAGTATGCTTTCGAAAACGTCAAAGCGTGACGCGAAAAATTCTACTTGCCGAGTAAATCTACCTTCAAGGAAGTCTATTCAAATATGTTCATTCTCAAATTATTTGATGAAAATTTCATCAATACGATCATGCAGGATATCAATGCCAAGACGATGAGAGTCCATGTTTCCAATCCTGCGATTCTTACGATGTTCAAAAACATGCTCGGACGTGAAATATCACGCGTCATGAAAATGGGGAACAAAGCTTTGTTGACGCAAGTATACAGTCCTGTAGCCCAACAACTGATAGCGATGCCACACTTCTTGCCGACGGTCTGCAATCGTTTGACCAAACAAGACTGCATGCATCTCAAGGAAAATTTATACACGGTAGACTTGTGGTTATGGTGGGAGACTATTGGGTTGTTTGAAAAGAATGATGTCAGCTTGAGTGATACGTATGGAGATATGAGTATTTTGGGAATTATAGCTGGATTGAGAGAGACGTTATTTGGTTATTTGCTGTATTATACTTATTTATTGACGCAGGAGACAGCTGCATGAGTATCTTACAAACTAACTGCTCTCAAAAAAATATACGTCCTCGATGTGCTCAATATTTCGGAGCATCACTTTGCTAGTATCAATGCGGTCATTGAACATATGGCTATCAGATATCACCCCCTGTTGACCCAGTGGATTAGCCTAGATGACAACAAGGGTTTCTTCAATGTGGGCGCCAACAATCGATTGCGCTATAGTGAACAATACAATGAGGAGCAATTATCCATAGAAAGTGCAGGTGAAGATATTGTACGATTGAGATGATATCTCAAAGCAATTAGTTATTACAACAAAAGATATTTATTGCCCAAATAATATTTATTTCTTTTTCTTTCCGAATGAAATGTCCTGCTTGTGGTAATGGTGAAACCAAAGTACTTGATTCTAGAGTCATCGATGATGGCAAAGGTATTAGAAGAAGGAGATCATGCGAGTACTGTGAGCATAGATTCACTACCTTTGAAAAAATTGCTATTACTGATTTCTTGGTGATCAAGAAAGATGGCTCCAAAGAAGTCTATGATAGAGATAAACTCAAAAGAGCACTCATCATCGCATTCGGCAAAAAGCAAGTCAGTCTCGAACGTATCGAGGAACTTATTTCTGGTCTCGAAACCAAGCGATCCGCACTCAGCAAAGAAATTCCCTCAACGCAAATTGGAGCAGATGTATTGGAAGCACTCAAGCAGGAAGATGAGGTAGCGTATGTGAGATTTGCCTCAGTATTTATGGATTTCTCAGGCATTGAAGATTTCAATAAATTCCTCAATACAAGAAAATAAAAAAAATCCTCCGTATAACGAAGGATTCACTGGTTATGTTCCACGTTTGTAACTATTGTAATTCTTGTTGTTGCTCTGCTTCTCTAGGAGCAGGTAGTCGTTGGACGATGTAATAATAGCCTCCTCGTTTCTTATTACGTGGTACTAGATGCCGAAACGTATAGAGGAGCAAAATACCGTATGCCAAGAGTACATGTTCTCCCGCTGTCCACAAACTTTGTTTGATGGTGGCAAATGTGTGAGGCATATCCTCAAGTTGACTGGCAACGAAGATATCCAGACAAAACGTCAACACCATGGTTGCTACAGTAATTTTGCCAAGTACTTCGAAGAACCAGGGACGATGATGTAAGATGTCAGCATATACTTTGAGATATGCAGCTGCCATGGCCAAGCGGGTAAACATGAGATAGGTAAACAAAAAGAACCCTACTACTATTATTGTTCCTTTGACGGAAATGGAGAGCATTACATTCGTTGCTATCAATCCAATGAAAAGCAAAAGTTGTAGTAGTAGCAAGACTGCTAAGAATTTAATGGAAACACCGAGTACTTGAGAAGTTTTGTTAAGGTTCATACGCAGGGATTTTGTTAATGGGAACATAGATATCTGTCGCTCTATTGCAAGCTAACGTTGCGAGGGCTTGGAGACACGTTCAATTTTTCGTTTGCCTGGTTTGATATCTCCCAAGGTCCGTTTGCCTACTTTGACTCTATGCAAGGCTTTGACGCGGTAGCCGAGTGCTGAGAGCATACGTCTAATATGACGATTTTTGCCGGCATCGAGGACGATTTCTAGACAAGGCTTGCCTTTGGTATCTTTGTAGGTACCACAACGAACACATTGGAGAAATTCTCCCTCCTCGGTCGCAGTTTTGTATCCATCTGCATCGATCCACATACCTTGGGTCATTTTTTTGACATGGTTTTGTCTAAACGGCATATCCAAACGCACCTCATAGTGTTTGTGAATGCGTTGTTTGGGGTTTTCGTATCGGTCGACTAATTGCGGATCATTAGTCAACAAGAGCAATCCAGAACTTTCTTTATCTAATCTCCCGATATACCAAAAATCTTTTTTCCGACGAGGAGGAAGTATATCATAAATAGTACGATTGTGCGGATCATCCTTGGAAACCACATAACCGACGGGTTTGTGGAACAAAATAATCGTAGGACGGATGCTCGGGATATATTGTATGGTTTCTTCGTAGTTACCTTCTTTGATCACAATCTTGATCTTGTCTCCTATACTGACTCCGCTATCAAATGAGGTCACAGGGAGCTCATTCACAAAAAGTACCTGCTCTTTGAGCATTTGGGCAAATTCTCTTCTGGTGACTTGCTTGGTTTTTTGGAGATAGGTGATGAGTTTCATTGGGGACATCATACCTATTCGCTCTCAAAAAGAAAGACTTACTTGCAATTATTTGTCAACTTCTCCTTGCATCTCAGTCCCAAAGCCGTATGCTGGATAGACTTATTGAGAAATCCCTTTTGTTTTTTCGTGGATAGCATGGCAACCAAAAGAAATACCTGGATCGATGATCACTACACCGAACGTGCGAGGAAAGAGGGATATCTTGCGAGAAGTATCTATAAACTTGAGGAAATCGACCAGAAATATCATATTGTGGATCCCAAAACAACCAAAACGGTCTTGGATATAGGCTGTGCGCCAGGTTCCTGGTTGCAGTATCTGATACGTAAACTTCCAGAAGCACACCGTCATCTCATCGGAGTTGATCTCAAAGAAGTACAGTTGGAGGCTCCATGACTTGTGTTGTTGCAAGGGGATGCAAGTGATCAAGTAGCTATCAAAGCATTTTTGCAGACGCAAGACATCACCAAGTTTGATTTGATTTTATCAGATATGGCGCCTGATACGATCGGTACTGCGGATATTGATGCAGTGAGAAGTATTGCCTTGATTGAGAAAACCTTGTGGATCTATGAGCAATTGCTCGAAGCAAATGGCAAGTTTGCTATCAAAGTGTTTATGGGGCCATGATTTGACGAATTGATCGCCTATTGCAAAAAAACCTTTGGTGCAGGATCGATAGTTGTCTACAAGCCAAAGGCATGCAGAAAACAGAGTAAAGAGACATATATTATAAGGAGATAGGGAAACTCTATAGATTATTTATTCGTTGTTATTTGAGTCATGTTACGTGTTTGAGTAGTGGGAAGAGTGAATGTCGGAAAATCAACGTTGTTCAACAGAGTGTTGGGGACGTTTAGAGCGATTGTGACCGATATTCCGGGGACCACCAGAGAGTTGTTGATAGAAAATGCGACCTTGTGAGGGAAGCCCTTTTTGTTGATTGATAGTCCAGGACTTGAAGATATTGCCTCAGAGTTGACCTTTATTGATCAGATCATTGCACAAGCAGATGTGTTGTTTTTTGTGGTCGATGGGAGAGCAGGACCCACACCCCAAGATGACATGATCAAACAACATATTTTGCGTGCTGGCATGCAGAAGAAAACTGCTTTGGTTGCCAACAAGCTTGACCAAAAAGTAGGCACCAGAAAGGAAGCATTACTCTTGGCTGAGCGATACGATCGAGGGTTTGATCCTATCATAGCAGTTTCTGCACAACAAGGAGATGGTATCGATACCGTACAGGAATATATTTTGCCGCATCTGGCAAAGGTGCCAAAATCACGTGAAGAACCACCCGCACATATTCCCCTCGCCATTGTCGGTAGACCAAATACGGGCAAGTCTACGTTGCTCAATACGTTGTTGGGTGAACAGATCGCTGCGGTCTCTGACAAAGCAGGGACGACTTTGGATTATATTACCGGAGAGTTTACCTTTGGAGGCAAGCAGTTTTGGATCTATGATACTGCGGGTATGAGGAAACAAGGTAAAACAAGTGGTATCGAAAGAGTAGCATACGACAAGACACGTTCGTTGATTAATTATATCAAACCAGTGACGGTGGTGTTGATTGACCTCGTAGAATGATTGACGCATAGAGACAAAACTATTATTGGTGACTTGATTGAGTGGAAAGTACCCATCATCATCGCATGCAACAAAGCAGATACGATGGAACCACATATTGCAGAACGTACGGTCAAGCAGATGCTTATTACCCAGCCTGGTTGGCACTGGATACAAGTAGTACGTATTTCTGGTAAGGAGTGATTCAACTTGCCTGATCTGTTGCGTGCAGTACAAAAAGCACGACAAGAACAATCACGTCGTTTGCCAACTTCTGAACTCAATGATCTCGTGACTCATGCATGGTTGCAGAACCCTCCAAGATTCCCCAAAAACAAAGCATGCAAAATTAAATACATCACCCAAATGGAGGAAGCACCACCGACGTTTTATGTATCCGTCAACAACGCAGAGCTCGCTAATTTTTCATTTCAACATTGGTTGGAAAATGTGATTAGAAAAGCATATGGGCTAGTGAGTGTACCACTTATTTTCCGTTTCGTCGGCACCGCCAAAGATAATCCGTATGACCCAAGTCGTGAAGAAAAAAGTGAGAGAGCCCCAAGATGAGCAAGAGAGGAGAGACCAGCAAGGAGAGAAAGAGGAAGTGCTTCTAGACCCGAAAGAAGAAGTAGAGATGACAGAGACGAAAAACCGAGCAAACGTTTTGCTACCACAGAATGAGGACTGAGAGGAGGTTTCAAAACGGATGTGCCCCCCTTATGAAGGGGGGTGCCCCGTAGAGGCGGGGGGATTTGAGGAAAGACTACTCCACTGAAAAGAGATGCAAGGAAAAAACCAGATCCCAAGATTTTCAGATCCGAAGGCAGAGCTGCCAGCCCTTCTGCAAGAACGGCAAGAAATCTTGCTCCAAACACCAGAAAAAAAACGTGAGATCAAAGACAGAGAGGTACAGACCCTAGAGGGAGAAAATAAGCATTACGTATTGGTCACTACAACACTCTCATCGCTGAGGGTGTTTTTTTCTAGTGGTAAAGGGGCATGTAAGGCATGGGTAAGCACAATTTTGTTCATAGAGGCATTTTCTTTTTCTTCAGATTTATTAGCCAATTTATCTAGAACCTCATCTATAGAGAGTCTATCAAGGTGGAGCCGGCTAGCAAAGATAAGCACGCCAATCCCGAGTGCAATAACTACGATGATGGTTGTTTGGAGTGATCGTGAAAAAAAGAGCTGAAGTAGCATTGAGAAAAGTATATAGAGTGCAAATCAAAGTTTCTTATTCATGAGTATAGGTAAGCAAATATGTCTAAGTATATGCTTGCTTCGCTTACTTGTCAAATTTCGTTTCATCAATATACCACCTCATTTATGAACTATGCTTGAAAACGAACATCTTTTCAGCATCTTGGTGCAGTTATTTATTCTTTATGCGTGATATGATGTGGTTGAAGAGAGTAATAGTTCTCTGAGTACTTTTGGCACAGAGTTTGCCTATGGGATATGCTGCTCAAGAAGGTGGTGATGTAGTCCATGGAGTCGTCCAGGTGATTGGATACGAGAACTTGTACGGCAAGGAACCCAAGATGTTGGGACGAGGAAGTGCATCGGTCATTGATAGCAAATGATTATTGCTGACCAATAATCATGTCGTAGATGATGGATTTGGTGGTGTATTGGATGGTTTTGTCGTGTGTCTCACCCAAGATTTTTCTCAACGTCCTGATTGTCATTTTACTGCTTCGTTGGTAGCGAGAGATATTACGAGAGATATCGCTTTGTTGCGTATAGATCCCATTGATATTTTTGGCAACAGCGTCAAATTTAGTGAATTTACCGTACTTTCTTTGGCTGACGAATATGTACCAACACCTCAAGACGCCGTAGTTGCAGTTGGCTATCCGTGGATTGGGGCAGATACGATTACCCAAACGGTTGGTGTAGTAGCGGGCACGCAAGAGTACAATGGCTACACCTATATCAAGACAGATGCATTGATTGCATGAGGGAATTCTGGCGGTCCGTTGTTATTCAATGATGAAGTGATTGGCGTCAATACGTTTGGTATCGGCTATGGTGATTCGCTAGGCTATGCGTTGTGGTCTACAGAGGTCAAACCGTTCATAGATGAACATCGCAACACCACAGCAACGAGTTGATTTGATCCTGAAACCTTCCGTACTTCATTGCGTCTGATCGAGGATATCAACACCTCTTCCAAGATCAATGACGACCTTTTTGCAATGCAGTTACCTGCAGGGTATCGCGTGGTAGAGTATGTCCCAGGCAAAAAACTTAGCTCATGGCAAATGCTCCCCGACAATACGAGTATTCAATATTTCACCTTCGCACGTTCAACTACCCCCTTACTCACGAGTGAGGAGGAGTTTTTGTTTTATTTGCAAATGCAAGGAATCTACCAACCTGGCTATCATACTACCAAAAAAATACAACTAGGATGATATACAGCATACGATATTTTTGATAAAAATGATCCAAGCGAAGGTCTGGCGTATGGATGGAAACAATATGTGATTCAACTCAACGACCATGAACTCGTACGTATAGATCTCCAAGCACCTACCTACAATGAGTCTTTATATGATGAGGCAAAAGCACAGTTGGATACCTTTTTGGACCAAATTAATTTCAAGTCGGCAGTGACGTTTGCTAACCAAAAACAACTTGTACTCCAACAGCCTCATGTGAGCTTCAAATTGAGCAAAGAGTGGGGCAGTCCTGTTGGTTGGGAACCATCATCTTTGTGGGATCTCAGATATAGCAATGGACTTGCGCATATGTATTTGGGAGAGTTATATAACACGCTCAATGTCAAAGTCTATCCGCAGACTCGTGATCTTGGTAAAGGATTGCCTATTGATGAGGTCATGAAAACGCAAACGCAATACCGATGATATACCAATCCACAAAAACATGTTATCACCGTCCAAGGATATGATGGCTATCTGATTTGTAATGACAATAATGGTTCTTTTCTAACTCGTCAAAATAATTGGATTACGACAAGTTCTTGTCAGGCCTTTATTGTAGATGACGATGATCCAGAGTTTCCTTACATGATTGAGATTGGACTGACTGCAGAAATAGGAGATTTTCCCTTGATGAAGCAACTATTGGCAGCCTACCTAGAGCAATGAATCATCTTTGGCGCTGGGAGTAGGGGAACTACTGATGTATCAAATGGTTTGTGAGCATCTCAAGGATCATACGATGACCTTGTAAATCAGACATCTGCTTTCAAGAAATCATTGGAAAAATTGCTTTCCTGGGGATTGTTACCACAACGTGCTTCCTTCAATGGAGATACGCCTATTACCTGGTGAGTAGTGGCTGAGTATTGGACACGTTATGTATTGGGCAAAAACTTTACTGAAGCAAGTACTCAATGTGGTGCTGATAAATCATATGCCTGCGTCTTCTCAAAGGTCATGGTGCCAGCAGTGGGTGGTGAGATATCTTTGTGGGAGTTGCTCCAGAAATTTGAGATAGACCTAGATGCATATGCTACTGAAAGTATGTTATATGAATTTGATAAGGTCATGGAATTTGCACTTGCTGGAGTTGATTTCCCATATGACGGACTACATCTTCAAAACTTTGATGAACTTGCAGATCAGTTATATCCAGAACAAAAAAAACAGCTTGAGGATCGATCATTTAGTATCTATGGCAAACGCAAGATACCTTTGGGAGAAGTCACTGAATATGCTTCATATCGTCCTGTAGTTGCTTGGTATCGACATCCACGTGTAGGATTGCAGTCGTATGAGCAATATAGCAAGGACCTCATTCGTTTCACAGCAGACAATGACTGGTCACGTCGAAACTACATTAGTTTGATAGATGAGGAAGCAAAACGCCTCTGTGGAAACCCGCCTAGCTTTGGCTGTTACTACAAACTACAAGATGCAGGATATGAAATTAATGTGTTGAGTTTGTGAGGACTCATTGCATTCTTGATGAACGAGATGGACGCTTCGTTCTTTGATCCTACGTTGCTCGAGAAAAAGGAAGATGGTGGCTATGGGTATTATTAAATAAGTAGGGTGTTCCGTTGTGGAACACCTTTTTATTTGTCCATGTATTTTTTATTATAATTGTACTCCGATGGATATCTTTCAATGAATTATTGTTATCTTGTTTGTGTTTGCAATTCTCGATCTGATGGTGGGAGTAGCAAATGATGCCGTCAACTTCCTCAATTCAGCCATCGGTTCCAAGGTGGCCTCATGGAGAACTATTCTGACCGTAGCGAGTATCGGTATTTTGGTGGGGACGTTGTTTTCGAGTGGTATGATGGAGGTAGCGAGAAAGGGAATCTTCAACCCCCAGATGTTTTCACTGAGTGAGATTATGATAGTTTTCTTGGCGGTTGTCATCACAGATGTGCTCTTACTTGATTTTTATAACACCTTGCGTTT
>CAZWFZ010000007.1:12990-23288 GCA_964633455.1 uncultured Candidatus Peribacteria bacterium
GGTCTCAACTCGTATCAAATCTTCCAAGCATCTGGAGCGACAGATCCCAATACCTTTATGATGAGTTGATTGGCAGAAAAAGTCCCCACACAGTTTGGTTTGTTGTTTGCAGCTGGTATAGTGATGGTGATAACTCTTTGGACATCACGCAAAGCTAGAGGAGTGACCGACACTGAACTTTCATTAACCAAAGAGACGAGTGGGCAAGAGGATTATCAGCCAGGTTTACTTTCTCGTACGTTGGTACGTATTGCAATCCAAACCTACAAAATCTATGAGCAAATTGTCCCGACGCATATTGTTCAAGGCATCAATAGACGCTTTGCGCAAAGCAATGAGCAGTACGCAACCTATCATGACAAGCCAGCCTTTGATATGATTCGTGCGGCGGTCAATCTCACGGTAGCAAGTGTCCTCATTGCAATGGCAACCTCTATGAAATTACCTCTCTCTACGACCTATGTGACCTTTATGGTAGCTATGGGTACCGCTTTAGCAGATGGGGTTTGGTGACGTGAAAGTGCGGTCTATCGCGTGACGGGGGTCTTGACGGTGATTAGTGGTTGGTTTCTCACAGCACTCAGTGCGTTTGTATTGACTGCACTAGCAGCGGCATTTATTTGGTATGGAGGAAAAATTGCCATTGGTGCCTTACTTATGTTGACGGTAGTGTTCCTCTATAGAACACACGTACATCACAAAAAGAAGACCTCTGAAAGAAAGCATCAACAAGCACTCTATCATGATGATCATGGTGATGATCTTGGTATTATTTTGCGCAAACATACCCTTTCAATTCTCCCGAGAGTGCAATCACTCAATTATGACGTAATCCACAATTTGATCACCAACAAGGATATGGTCCTCAAGAAACTAGCCAAGGAAGTAGAACAACTTGCCCTCGAAACCAAGGTACTCAAGTCCGGTATTTACAATACGTTTGTCTCGCTTCCTCATGAAGCTTTGTTCCACGGCGAGAAATATGTACAAGCCATTGATTATTTACGCAAATGTGCAACAGCACTAGAATCTATGGCAGTACAAGCACGTGACTATGCGCTCAATCAACATCCTGATCTCATTGCAGCGCAGCAACAAGAACTCCATGACCTCCAAGAACAACTCCATGACATTCTCGAGCAAGTACGTGATGCGTTCTCTCACGACTCATTTGCACAAAAGATTACGCTACTCGAACAACGCCTGGATGACGCGGTCAAATATGTAGATAGCTTCAAACTCAACCAACTCCAAAGAATCAAATCCAACGAACTTGGCGTCAGAAACACTATGTTGTACTTCACGGTCCTAGGTGAACTGAGAAACATCTTGTTGTATCTAGGGAAATTATTGCACCTTGCACATAAACTGCAGAAGAAGTAGGAGAGTGAATGTGTTTTATGTATGCTATGTATTTCTATGACAACTGCCACGATCAAACAAAAGCTCCAAACTATGAGAAATACGAAGTGACGACGTGTGGCGTTCTTGATTCTGTTATTGCTCATTCTCCTGGCGATGTACTTCATCGGAGGTAAAATGAAAGGGTTGTTGCTTGTATTGATGGTAATCGTCTTGTCGGCATTGTGACTTCAGTTGACGGATCGAGACCTTGATTTGGGGACACTTTGGGAGACTGGCTCACTGAGCGAATCGAGAGTAGAATACAAACAAGGACTCAAGATTCTTTGATCCGACTGCGTGAGTGATAATCTCAATTGCGCAAACTTCACCACGCAAGCTGAGGCACAAGCGAAATACGAAGCTTGCGCTTTGAAGATTGCAACAGATAATGCATCCGCAACTGATGTGAAACGTCTCGATATCTACGGACTCGATGGTGACAAGGATGGGATAGTGTGTGAGGTGTTACCATAAAGGCTCCAATTTCTCGAACAAAAAAAGGACCTCCTTGCGGAGTGTCCTTTTCGTATATGATGTTTTTTCCTAAGACATACCTGGAATTTTTGGCATACCGCCTCACATACCGCCCATCATGCCAGCGATATCATTGGGGTCGAAGCCGAGGATTTCTTTGGTTTTTTGCATAGCAACTTCTTGCGCTTTGGTTTGTGCTTTGTCGAAAGCGGTTTTGATCGCTTGCTCGAGGATGTGTTTGCGCTCAGGGGAGAGGAGTGTATCATCTTCGATGACTATCTCTTTGAGCTTCTGTTCGCCCGTCATATCGACGATGACGCCATTTTCCTTCGCTCTAATCAAAAGCTTCTTCAAGGCGTCTTGGAGTTTCTTGTACTTATCATACATTTGTTTCATTTCTCAGAGTTTTCAGAACATGGGTAATTGTAATAATTAAAATCAATATATGTATTGTTGAAGGTTGAGAGTTGAAGGTGGAAAAGTTGAAAGTTTATTTGGCAATATTTTTTTTGGTAGAGATGATGATTTTTGTTCCTACGGCAACTATTTCATCACATTTACTTTGAATACTCTTGGTATCACTATACGAAGTAAGGAACTTACTGTCAATTAATAATTTTAACCAATATTGTGTTTCCTTAGCTTCCTTTAGGGCGATACTCATTTTGTGCAAAAAATCTTTTTTGCTTTGTGCGTCTTGTGCTTCAACTATATTTGCCCCAATGCTTGTGCCTGATCTAAGTATTTGCTTACTTAATTCATATTCACCTTGTTTTTTAAGATGCAGGTACAATTGAATTATACTCATACTAAATGCGTAAGACTCATCTTTTATGCTATATTTTTGTTGCATTAGGTGAAGAGAGTTAAATGCGAACATTCCACTTTCAACATTCCACTTTTCCACTTATTACTTCATTTTCTCGTACAATTTCTTCTCGACATCCAACGCTACTTGCCAATTGACTTCAGGAAGCGCGAGTGTATCAGCCACATATTTGAGCAAGAAGAACTTTTGGAGACTCGTTTGAGCAGCTTGTTCGATATCAGCCATCATTTTTTTGTATTGTTCTTCACCGATTTTTTCGATGTATTTCTTGAGACCATCAGCGCCTCCCATTTTTTTCTCGAGAGATTCAACTCTAGATTTTTTCTCTTCTTCGATCAAGGTATGGGGGATAACAACACTCAATGAGTTTTGTGCTTCCGTGAGGAAGGAGTCAACCGCTTTCATCAACTCCATTTCTTCTTTTTGTTTGCTGATCAGTCCACCAATTTTGGCTTTGAGTTCTTCGAAGGTACTGACTTCTTCGTTGCCAAAGAATTTTTTGATGGTCGCTTCATTCCATTCAGGAAGTTCAACTTTTCTGATATCTTGAATTTCTACAACGACTTGTTTGGTGTTTGCACCATGGGCATGATTGTGTAACACTTCTGGTAATTTCTTGGTATCATAGGGGAGCGTGACTTTTTCTGTAGTCTTTTTGCCTAGGAAATGCGTCAATAACTGAGGTGATTCTTGCCATTCCTCCTCACCAAAATAGAGCGTAGAGGTATGCAAAACTACCCCTTCTGCATCTTCGAATGAACAAGCTACCTTACACAATGCCTTGTCGGTCACTTCATCTGCAGGGAGATAGTTGGCATATTGTCTTTGGAGGTTCGCTAGGGTCTCATCTATTTCTTTGGGGTCGGGTGTGCTATCGAGTGCAGGAAACTTGTATTTCTGCCAACTCTCATTTTTTGCAACTACCTCTGGGTAGATATCAAGTTTGAAGGTGATCTCGATGTCCTCACCTTTGGCAGCCTGATTGAGGTCATAGAGCGTACCTATAAATTTTTTGTCTTGGTGTTCGGCGAGCAACTGTTTGGTGCCTTGATGAATTGCTTCTTCGAGTGCGCCCATCATAATATATTCTGGACTCACTTTTTGCTCGACCATATCCAAAGGGACATGTCCTTGCCTAAATCCAGGTGCTTTGATATCTTTTTGAAATTTTTGGAGGGCTGATGTTTTGGCTGCAGCCATCTCTACTGCGCTGACCGTGAGTACAATTTGGTAATTTGCCTTGGGTCCAGCGGTTAACGTATAGTGCATTGGGGTCTTTTGAAGACTAAAAAACCCACTGTATCGTTTTCATAGAAAATTACAATCAAAAAGAACTACTTACCGTTATCGACTCCAAATACCATATTTACCAATGATAAGATAATGGCGAAGAGGGCAGTTGCAAGAAAACCACCTGTTTCAAATCCAGGAACAAGCTTATCTACCAACATAATCATCAACACAGAGATGACGAATGAAACCAATCACAAGGTAATTACATTGAGTGGGAAGGCAAAAAAATGTAGTACTCTTCACAGCAAGCCATTAACCACTGCGAGGACTACTGCCACTACGATAGCTGTTCGATAGCTATCGACTGAAGCATAGGGAATGAGATACGCAGAGATTGCGATCGCGAGAGCACCAACAAGTATTCTCATAAGTAAGTGTATCATAGGGGAAGTGGTTACCAATAAAACAGATCTCCCCTCAGCGTATGCTTAAATTATGGTTACGCAAGGGCAACATCTATTGACTTTGTGTATAAAATATGTATAAGGTGGCATAAAACAAAAGAAGAAGTTATGAAAAGAATATTATTTTTTGCCTTCATGGCAATGGTATTTGCTAGTTGTGGTACCACCAAGCGAGTTGATGAGCTTGCAACCGAACGTGAGGTAAAGCCTCTTGCTACCCAGGTGGTTGAGGCGATCTTGGTAGATTCTGTCAGCTACAAAAGCCTAACTTACAAACACCACAAGGATGAGATCCTGTGGGTGAGTTCGAAAGGGCGAGGTGGTTGGCAGATCAGAGCTTACAACCCGGATCCTATTCTGTCCGAGTTCGGTCGGTTCATTCGCTTGCGCTGGATGCACGCCGACGTCGCCTTCGTAGGTAAGTACAAAAAGGTCAAACTTACCGACGACGAGCAACAAGCAATTATCGAAGCGCTCAAGTATTTCTTTGATCACCTCCAAAAGCAGGAGATCGAGAAAAACTATCCAAAATATCACCAGGTCAAATGACTAGGTGATTGCAATCATGTGGAGAGAGCATATGCATTTGAAATGCCGGAGCTCCATATTTCCTTCCCTGTAACCCAGGGGAGGATTTTTTTAATTGTCTCCTTAGAAAAATTATAATTTTTCTATTGAAGACAATATAGCCACCAACTCAATAATTCCTCAATGGGAGCGGATGAGTACGTATCTCTTACTTTATACATTTCAGTTCTTAATTTACATTTATTATGTTGAAATTTGCATTTTAGATGACATAAGTATATAATAGCTATATATTTATCTCCTAAAAATATAGAAAATGGACATAAAAACTGTAAAAAAGTGAATTTATAAGTATAATTACTTTAGAAACAATAAGTGAAAACTTGTAGTCTTTGCACATCCATTACATAGGCTTCAGTCTTGGATTTTAGACTGAATTTTTATAGGAATATTACTTTTGATAATAGCCATATTTATTTTATGAAATAGTTTTAGCTTTGAAACTTTCAAAGAGTTTCAAAATAGCTTATTTGCACGAGGCATAGCTAGTCTTTACCATGCTATCTTCTGGATACTATGGGAATGAAAAACAATCTGAAAAAACTTAATGTGACTGCAAGTAGTGAATAAAGATTTTGGAATGATAAAATGGTATCAAGCTATATGGAGGTCATTATGGTACTTGCCTCATGCTATGCTTGCCTACTTTCCCTATCTAATTATGTTCTTTACAAACAAGAATGTTGCTATCAGTGATCTTGTTGCTCAAACTTACGTAGTATACCAAGACAAAAAAATTCCTAAATTTATTGTTGAAGTTATTGATACTGATCACATTATAAAGAAAAGTTAGCCGTATAATAATTCTCATATTGAACTTTATTACTCTATTTATTTTTTATAGGTATGTTTTTTTCATTTTTTTATCTTAACTTAACCATTCAAAAGCCCTCATTCTACTCAAAATCGCATTTGATAAACAATTAAATAGCTAAAAATTGACAAATTTGAATTTTAGGTTATTATGTTTGAGATATATGTGTTTTTACCCTATTTTATGTAGATCCATGATCTCAACTAACTTTAAAACTTTCCTTTTCTGAATCGCTGGTGGTATAGTAGGAGGAGTCTGATTTTTTGTGCTTATGGGAAAATGACCCATGCAAGCAGTATCAACCAACACCGTTGGTGAACAATGATTTACAACGCAATCAGTCCAAGCCGATTTTGGTAACTTATCATGTCATTTTGATGAGAATGATGTTGCAACCAGCATGCCTTCTATCATTGTCGGTGGTAAAGCATCCGACTACTTGGCTAGCTTTGACCTCAATGCTTACGGCGCAGACATGTTGGTAAAAGATATTGAGATTTCCGTCAAAGTTGGTAGTCAAGATTTTGCTCTTGCATTCAAAGAAGCTATTTTGTTTGATGAGGAGGGGAATGAACTACAAAGAGAACTCATTCATAAATCTGAAGTGCGCTTCAATGAAGTAAAGGCAAATGGTGGAGTAGACTTCATCATCTCCAAAGATGCTACTGCAAAATTATATGTATCGTTGGTTGCCTCACTTATTTGAAAAAACGAAAATTGAATGGAAGCTGGTACATATAATCTCCGTATGTGAGTTGCTCATGAAACACTAAACCCAAATAATGATATCCCTGCTGGTGCTTTGCCTGAGATTACATACTGTGATGGTCAATCTAAAGACTTTATGACGAGAGCAGTTGCTATCTCTTCTGTCGATCTCGTTACGTCAGCGGGGCCTGTAAGTTTGCCTTCTTATCTCTCACATGGTATAAGTAATAAACTCGGTATCGTAAAGGTGGTTGCTGATTCATGGGACAACAATGATCCTAATGATGCTTCAAGTATCAATATCGTGCTCGACACATTGAGAGTGGAATTTGAAAACGGAACTGAAGATCCTGTGGCAGGTGTTACTTTGAAGAAAGGCAATAAGAAAGTTACTACTACTCCCCAAACAGTAGCTGCTGGTACTACTGTTGTTGAATTTGATATGACTGAATTGTCTGCAGATGCTGACAATGTTATCCAAAAGTGACAAACCGTATACTTCGTCATTGAAGGTACTCCCGTTGTAGATGACAAGAGTGAGTCAATCAGGATTAACCTTTCTGACCTGTACGGTGGAGCTAACGCTTCATTCGAATACTATGCTGACTTCGCTGGTGCATTGACCACCAATGCTATATATTTGGAAAGCGACTATATTGAGTGAGTACTTTTGGAGGATAATTTTGATGCTAGGGTAGACTCATTTTCAAAAACGACAAATGATGAAAGATAATCAGAGATGTAATATACTATTTTAACCTTTTACCAAAACACAAATGAAACATTGGATCAAAGCGCATTTTAAAACTATAACTCAGTGTGCGCTGATTGTAGTAGTACTTATCGGCTGATACTATGCTCGAGAGCAATCTCGCTCAACAGAAAGTTTTGGATGAATATTTTCGACACAATGAGTAAAACCAGCATGATTAAATGATGAGATTAATCCTTCGAATCCTGATGGTGGGGATGACGTTGATACTACCTCATATTTACAATGTGGTAATGGCATTGTTGAATGACCAGAACCTTGTGATGAAGGTATAGCATGAGGGTATATTCAAAATAATGAGGAACTAGCAGGATTGAAATGTTCACCGCAGTGTACTATTGTAGGCACATGTGGAGATGGTGTAGTAGATACAGAAGGCGACTGGTGAGTCAAAGAGAAGTGTGATCCCAATACGCTTGGGACATGGCAGGAACGCGAATGAGCATGGGACATGTCGCCAAATAACGAAGTCTGTAATCAAGGTAATGCAGGAGATTGTTTATGAGGATGAGCATGTGATGCTCAAGAGTCTGTGGAGTCATGTCAGTGAGTACAAGGATGTACTTGGGCATGGCAGTGCAGTTATGAAGTATGTAATGAGAACTGTGAGTTTGATGTACACCACTACTGTAATGAACGGTGTCAAACATGTAGAGAAGCAGAGGATTGCTGAGCAGGGTGAACATGTAATGGATATGAACCAGGTCTCTCTTATTGTAAATGAGTAGATGCGGCAAGTGATGCAATTTGTGGTAAGTATGTGAATGAAGTAACTTGTGATCATGCGTGAACCAAGAATCCATTGCTTCAATGTCACTGGGTAGTTGATGAGAAAATGGGAATATGTAGTTGTGGTGCACCCGATCAAACAGATTGCTGAATGATACCCAATGACTGTGAAATAGAAAATCCAAAAGTGGTTATTGAAACGGTTGGTTCACCTTTCGTCAGTATAAAAAAGGATAGCGAGGAGATACTCATAAGTGCGAATGCATGTATTATTTCATCAAATGAATGTGATGCTAGTGACCCTATGTCAGCAACACAAGCATCTGTGTGAACACCACGACGTAGTTACACAAAAATTATGCCCAAAGGGAAGTTATCAAATGGATGATACCTATGAGTACTTACGTTGGCAAAGATTGAGAACTGAGTTATTGCGTCGATTTGATTAAACCTTAGCTCATGTGTATTTCAATGAAATAGTGCTGCTTTCAAAACATGTTTGGAGAAAGCTCTTGTTACACAAATGAGTGTGCATTGACTTGGTGAAAACAACTATGCATTTGAGGTGGCCGTTTCACAAAATGCGCAACCATCTGTGCAATTACGATTTGGAAACAAACATATTCCTACGAAGCGAGCATGAATTGACAAGAAAAATGTGGGAATTTCATACAGTACAAATGGAGCAAGTATGTATACTGAGTTTGACCTCTTGGAGTGAATTCATGGTGGACAAGTACTCACATGCTCACATGCAGTAGCAAGTTGTGGTGAAATGGTACAGCAAATATATGGATTGTGGCAAAATGGGCACACCAGTCCGTTGAATAATGCAAACACCAATTTCAATACACTCGCTATTAACCCACAATGGCAACCAATCATCTATCCAAATGGTGCAGGACTATATGGAATCACGAATAACAATGTCGCATGTAAGTGATTCTAACCATTACGACTTACATTTGCAGAGTAGTACACTGAGAAAATCTTTTAAGGTAACTTACCTCCCTCTTGCATTTTTACTTTATATAACTATCACGACGACATCTTTTTGATTACTTTCGCCAAAACGCTCTTTCTAGTTGCAAAGTAAAGAGCAACTCTGGAGTCTGGAATCTAAAGTCTGGAATCTTAATTCTTAATTCTTAAATCGTATGTGAGTAGTAACCGTGTATATTACTGATGCTAAGGGTGTCAAACATACTATTCTAGTGCCAGCTGATGGTCCTGATAGTATTGTCGATTTGGCAGAGAAACAAGGTCTCGAGCTTCCGTACTCGTGTCGTTCAGGCGCGTGTTATTCGTGTTGTGCAACCGTCAATGGTGGCAAGGAGTTTCTCGAACAGAACAAAACGGGAGAGCAGTTGATCGACGTTGAACCTGATGAATTTTTGTGTTGCATTTGAGGAATAAAACCTGATGCATTTACTGATAGTGCTGATGCACCAGAAGGACGTGTGATTGATTTGACGATGCTCAACTAATTTATTTTTATGTATATATGTGATGGAAGAACAAATTATCCTGTGGCTCCAAAACTATCCTGATCGATCCGTAGATGAACAAGGGCGATTGACCGCTACGTTTAGTTTCGACACCTTTCAAGAGGCGATAGATTTCGTGGTAGATGTCGCCACCGTTGCAGAAAAAATGCAACATCACCCGCATATTGAGATCGATTATCTCAACGTTCAGATTAGTACTATCACGCATGACACCTGAGGCACGCTCACCAAAAAAGACTGCATGATCGTAGAGGCTGTGGATGGGTTGTTTGAGTAGACTAACAAACGAATGTATCGCTGAATCCCTGAGCGAAGCGAGTAGGGAGAGGCGGTGGATGGGTTATTTGAGTAAGAGATAGATTTAAGACTTAAGATTTAAGATTTAAGAAAAAACTCCCCTTTGGGGAGTTTTTTTGTTATCGTTCTCATTTCTCATTTCTCAACTCTCAACTCTCAACTCTCAACTCTCAAATCTTATTTCTCTATTTCGTCTCTTCCTTTGCAAATTTCTTTGCAAACGAGTTGATGATGAAGTAGACTACTGCTGCGACGATCACGAAATCCAAGAGCGTACTCATAAATTTTCCATAGCGAATACCGTGGTATGAAAGCTGTGCAATCGTTTCGATATTAGCAGCGGTCATCACTGGTTTGAGAATAGCAGGCATAATAATATCCTCTACGAGTGACTTGACTACTTCGCTTACTTTGAGTCCCATGATGATACCGATGGCAGCACCAATAATATTTTGCTCTTTGATAAACTGCATAAATC
>CAZWFZ010000008.1:0-4658 GCA_964633455.1 uncultured Candidatus Peribacteria bacterium
GTTGCTTTGTTGTAGTAGTTGAGAAAGTCAGTTGCGTCTTGAGCAATTGCTTGATCAAACAAGGGTAATGCTTCACTATATTTGCCGAGATCTGCGAGGGCAACTGCTTTGTTGGAAAGCGCTTTGCCAAACTGTGGATCGGTCGTGAGTGCTAGATCATAGAGTTCAATTGCCTTTTCATACTCTCCCATTTTGTAGTAGGTAAATCATTTGTTGTTGAGGGCAAACATATCGGTAGGTGACTCCTCGAGTGCTTGATCAAAAAACGTAAGTGCTTCTTCGTGTTTGCCGAGTTGACTGAGCGTCAATCCTTTGTCTGCCAATGCTTGGACATACTTGCTGTCACGTGCCAACGCTGCATCATAACTGAGGAGTGCTTGTTCGTATTGGCCAAGTGCATAGAGCGTCAATCCTTTGTTGTAATGAGCTTCTTTGAGTCTCTCACTCGCAGCGAGCGCTGCTTCAAATTTGGCCAACGCCTCCGTATAATTTCCTTCGTTGTATAAAGCAACTCATGCATCATTGAGCTTGCGTGAGGCTTCATTTGCTGTACATCAAGTAAGCAAGAACAAACACGAGATACCTATGAGTAATTTCATACCGAACTGTTTCATGAAGCAACGGAAAAACTACTAAAAACTACCTATAAAGTAGTGGTTCGGAGCTGTTTTGCAATGAGAAAAGTAGGACTTATGCTACGGTAGATCCAATTTTGGAGGCATGTTTTTGTGATGAGATCCTGGCTAGGGTCTCCTCATAGAATTTTTGGAGATTATTTCGAAAATAGGCTTCGATTCATAGTGATTGATCTAGTGCATCTGCAATTGCAGGGGTAATGGGTGATTTGCCTTGGAGAATACTAACGATCTCATTTTCAGGGATTCAGCTTATGCTAGCAAGTGCTTGAGGAGTGAGGTCTCTGTCTTCCATTGCTTCTTCGAGAGAGAGACCAGGATGTACTGCGTAGTCAGGAGCAAAAACCATGGTGGTGTGTAGTAAGGTAAAAGTGATTTGCCTAATGATAGTCTATTGCTACATCAATTATTTCAATGTGGGTTATTGTTCTTCGATTTTTCCCATCATAGGGAGGCAGTGGTTTGAATAGTAAACGAAATGGATGAGCAACGTCTATTGCAAAAATTCATTTTTTTGATCAAATAAGTTCGTGTGGTCTACCCATAGGCATCTTAGCAAGTGAGGATGCTGATTTCAGTTGTTCTAATCTCTTGATAATTTTTTGTGCGTTGTGAAGTCAGTAAGTTCTAGAAAGTAAGCGTAGAGAGTTGCACAGTTCTTCTTGTTTGCGATCGCGAAATATAATGTGCATACACTACTCTCTTGAGGATAAAAAACAACACATAATTTGTCTTTTATCACTTCAAAAGCTAAGAATAATGCAAGAATAATTACAGAAGAAAGAGGTTATGCACGTATTTCATACGTATAACTCACTTGCTCACCTACGGTGATTATACTTGTACTCCTCGTCCCCACATCCTCTTCTATAATACACAAAGAATTGCCGACATCATACGTATGAGAAGACATAAATGCTTTGAGAGCTTCGGTAGTTGGTGCAATACGTTTACTTTCTTGATCTCGTTTGTTATGCCCATCGGCTGTATATAAGTTGGGAGAACTCAAAAAAAGTGATCACGTAGGTGTTTGGTGGTCGAGGTGCTGTGTCTGAGTTTGTCGCATGAAGACATGATGTTGTAGTTTGCCGGCATGTATACCACCGATAGCGAAGATACAAGACCTGTATGTTTTTCGTGGTAGTTCTTGTTGTATCTTGGTTGCGAGTATGGGGAGATCATCTCATAAGGCACATCGCTCCATGACTTGCAGAGCCATCATTCCTCTCGTGGCAAACACTCCACCAGGGTTTCCTGATGGCGCATTGAGCAACACCGCATAGACTCAGCTCTCATGGACTGCTAGCCATGTCCCTCAGGAAACCAGATCTTTGACGTATTGGCATTTTCTTTCGACATCTCTGCTTACTTCATCTGCCGTCGCTCTCGTGACTTGTTCGTCTCTGTTGGATCAGAGGATATATCCAGTGGAAGTTGGGAGGGCGAGGAAGATGCACATACTAGAGACGATTAGTCATTAATTATTTTCATATTCTTCATTACTCACTTAGAAGCAAGGTTAAATTATTTACACTCTTATTTTGATTTGCAATTTTAAACAATTTTAATACAATAATTATACAAAAACTATTGTTATTTATTGTATTATCAATTTTATGAACTACACAACTACTACCAATATAGCCAGAAATGGCAAAAAAGAATTTGATGAAGGTATCAAAATAGTTTTGTCGAATAACGAAGATATTGGACTCATTATTTGAAAAGATGTCTACGAGGCGATGAAGGCAAGTGGCTTGATTGATCAACTGAGAGAAGAATTGTGGGAAGCACAGGATCCAACTACTCAAAAGTTATTGAAAAAAGCCAGCAAAAATGACCGTTCTGGAGCAATTGATCTTGCAGACTTTAGAAAGAAGTACGACGTATAGGACTTTGATAGTGAGTCATTTTTTATCATTGGTCGTATGTGATGTCATATGCAATAATCATCTTGGATGAGAAGATATTTGCCAAAGATATAGCTAAAATAAACAAGCCTGAATGTACCAACGTCATGAATAAGATTTCCCAATTACAAAAAGATGGTATTCTCAATGCTCAGGTGAAAAGACTAAAGAACTACCCACTCGCAGACTTTAGACTCAGGGTTGGTAACTATAGAGTCCTATTCAATTTCTCACTAGAGAATAAAGAAATTTTGGTGTTGAGGGTATTGCATAGAAGCGAACTCTACTAAAATATAACTATGTCAATATCATTATCCTAAAATACTCTTGCAGTTACAAAATAACTGCGTATTACCGTGTTGAAGTAAAAATTATTTATTAACAGTTCAAAAAAATTCTAAAGTATGTCAGGAGACACAGTAGAAACAACGGTTGTAGAAACCAAAGGTAGCAAAACAGGAAATAATTCAAAAACCACCAATGGCAATGGTCATGCAAAGCAGGAGGACAAAAAAGTGGCGATCTATGTCACGGATACCTCTGTGCATATCATAGCCTCAGAGGTTCCCAGAGGATTCAAAGACAATCCTGTGCGGACTCCTACGGTGGTCATTGACGAGCTCAATAATCTCAAAACGCACAAAGACGAAAACAAGGCCTATAAGGCACGTCAAGCGTTGAAGGAGATCAATGCATTGGTAGGGAATGAACCATTTGACTCGATTCCGGTACCGACTCCTGGAGGTGGAGATTTCATGTCATTGACAGACTATGATTTCAAACTCAAAGGGAATCCAACCTATCTGAGCACTAATGATTGTCTCATTTTGCGCGCAGCTTTGAAGTTGCAGGTCAAAAACCCTGACAAGCAAGTGATCTTGGTGTCACAAGATGTTGGATTGCGTGTGGAAGCTCAGGCAAATGGATTACATGCAGAGCCGTATCGTAATATTTCAGTTGATCTTTCTAAGATCTCTGATGGGATTCATACGTTTTCAACCACAGCAAGTGTGATTGAGAAGCTCAAACAAAAGCCAAAAGTACGTATCAAAGATTGTCCGACCTTAAAAGGAAAAATAAAATCTTTGTTGCCGAATCAATTAGTTCATTTGCAAAATCACCAGGATGCAGGATTATGGATCGTAGATCAGCAAGCTGAGTTTATGCGAAATATTCCTCATCAGTCGGTACTTGGTTTCCATGCGCGTGATTATCGCCAGGAAGCTGCCATACATCTCGCTATGTCACACATACCGTGTGTTGCGATTAGTGGTCCTATGGGATCAGGTAAAACATCAGCTGCGGTGCATGTTGCATTAGAGTTAGTGAGGCAAGGAAGATACGAGAAAATTGTACTTTTCCGTTCACTCTCTGCACTTGGAGGTAAGGATATTGGCTTTTTGCCTGGTAACCTCAATGAAAAAATTGAGCCGTATGCAGAAGGGATATTAGGAGAGTTTCAAAACGCTCTCAAGAATAATCGCCCTAAGCATTTGCAAACACCACAAGAGTCTGAGTCTGATACTGCAACCACTGCTAAGCAGAGCAAATCTCATACCAACAATGGGACTTCCAAACCTAGTAGACCAGCTCCTATTTCCAAATACCGTGCTAAACGACAAGGTGGCGTGTCTGATAGTGAATTTGAAAAAGAGGTGCTCTATATGCAACTCAAGGAAATAGTCGAGACAAAATTGGTGGTTGACACGGTATCCCTGGTGCAAGGTAAGAATTTGAGGAATTGTGTCATCATCGTCGATGATGCACAAAACTTCGACCTTACTGAGACGATTGGATATGCATCCAGACTAGCTGAAGGATCAAAACTGATCATTACAGGAGATCCCAAGCAGGTTGCGGATACACGTTATCTGAATGAAAACACAACTGGATTAGTACACCTTATCAAGAACATGGCGGGAGATGAAACCTTCGGACATGTCACCCTGAAAGAGGTCTACAGGTCCAAGTTCGTCAAAGCCTTAGTCAGATTATTAGGCTGTTAAGTATTTAGGAATTAATGAATGTTACTGTTTTACAGCCGTTGGAGTATATCTCCAGCGGCTTATTTTTATCTTCAAAAAAGATGCGTTAGCAATTTTTTTTGATTGAT
>CAZWFZ010000008.1:4758-21592 GCA_964633455.1 uncultured Candidatus Peribacteria bacterium
TGATTGATGCAATTATCCCAGCCACTTGCGAATACCAATCATAATTTATTAGAAGGATAAGAAAGCAAGTGATGGGATTCGTTATTCTTGATTCATAAAAAAATTGCGTTAGCAAATTTCCAGGTAAAGCATTGCATTGCTGAACAAATTAATGCAAAAAGAAAAATACGGAACATGTCCGTATCTCTCTTTTATTTTATGCCTCCTCTTTTTTTATGCGCCCGT
This sequence comes from uncultured Candidatus Peribacteria bacterium, assembly GCA_964633455.1. Lineage (GTDB taxonomy): Bacteria > Patescibacteriota > Gracilibacteria > Absconditabacterales > Absconditicoccaceae > CAYUST01. The sequence goes on from CAZWFZ010000008.1 coordinate 4,984, forward strand.
AGCCACTGACCCCGTCTCTGCTGCAGGAGCCGTAGCACCTGTTTCAGCTGCAGGAGCTGTAGCACCTGTGTCTGCTGTGCCTGTTTCAGCTGCAGGAGCAACCTCAGCTGCAGGAGCTGGTTTGCTAGCTGTGCCATCCATACTACATCCTGCTACTTCAGCCAATTTTTCCAATGTTTGTGTGCCTGGATATTTGTTACCAGCTGCGTCGATCCAGGTAGGAAATCCTTGGACACCTGCATCGATACAAGCTTGTCTCTCTTTGTCACAATCAATATACGTAACCTTTGCGAAAGCATCACCAAACATTCATTTCTGAGTCTTACAGTGACCACACCATTCAGTACCATACATTCTCAAGTTCATGTTAGTAAGACAAGTAGCGAAAGCTGCTTTGTCGCTACTTGGAGCATCAGCAGTAGCTCCTGTTGCATTATTTACGGGTGTTGTCTTGGTACAACCTGCAACAACGAGAACACCTGCACACAATGCAAATAATAACGCTTTATTCATTAGGTAACAAAATGATAATAAAATACGTCGCAAAAAAAGTGTTTTCTTTACGAACCTTTTGCATATACTGATTGTGGCGCTCTTTTCAAGACAGAAAAGGAAAGAGCACATAATTATTTAAGGTTGCTACAAGACGAATTTTTACTCCAGACTCAGCATAGATGCAGGTGTTAGCCACCAATAAACGTGCGCATTTTGATTATACTATCGAAGACAAACTAACTGTAGGGATTGTGCTTTTTGGCTATGAAGTGAAATCCTGCAAACTTGGACAAGGACGTATTGCAGATGCAATTATCCGTATCGAGGATAATGATTTGTGGATCCACAATATGGATATTCCCCTCTATACCAAAGCCTCACAAATCAACGGCTATCTCCCCAAAAGAAAAAGAAAACTGCTCGCCACCAAACAACAAATATTAAGATGGTTTACCAAAACCCAAAAAGGGAACGCTACCCTCCTCCCTCTTGATCTCCATATCGACGCACGCAACCGCCTCAAACTTACCCTCTGACTCGGCGTCCTCAATAAAAAATTTGATAAGAAAGCAAAGATCAAACAAAAAGATACCGACAAAATTGTCCAGCAAGAATTGAAACGTATAGGAAACTCATAAAAGCTCTTATTTTAGGATCAAAATGTATCTCATTTTAAGCTTTTCGTGTTATTTTATTAGTATGAGTTTCCTAAGGAACCTCGTCTTGAAGCCATTTTTATAACTTTACGTCCCATCACATACGATATCACAAATCCTTACGTTTGGATATTTTGCAGAGGTTCCTATTCGTGCATAGCAGTTTAGGAAAGCGCAAATATCTGCTCTTTCCCATCACAATCTAGGAACGTTAATTTCCAAGCGGTCAGTGCAATAGGTTGATTGGTTGGTTGTGCACCATAGAGTGTATCACCTATAATGTGCAATCCTTGCTGAGAAAGATGATATCTGATTTGATGTGTTCTTCAGGTGAGAATTTGCATCTGTATATCCACCGTTTCTGGTGTGATTTTTTCAAACGTAAGAATTTTGGTGATACCTCTTTTTGGTGTGCCTGGATGAGGAATGCGCGCATGGACTATCGCATCAATATAGGAGGGCAAGGTGTGTTGGATCGCGTCGAGAAATGCCTGACCTTGAGCACTTACTTCACAGCGAGCACGATAGTATTTTTGCAAAGGGACTGCTTCCTTTTCTGCTAGTGCGTGCATCGTCGACTTACGCATAAAGAGCTCCTTGAAATACGCTAAGCCACGTTCTGAGAGCGCAATGATCATGAATCCATCCGTATCCTTATCAAGTCTATGGATGAGTCCTGCTCTCGCCCACCCACCGAGTGAGGGCATTCATTGCTTGTTGAGGTAGTGTCGCATACCTCAGACGACTGAAGGAGTTTGTAATTCTCGCAACGAAGTTGGATGACTCAGGACACCTTTGGGTTTGTAGATGACCGCGTAGTCTGGCGTCTGCATACGGATATCAATGGGTCGTGCTGGTGTTTCATCCAAGACGCTTCCATCTATGAATCTCGTGAGTTCGTCTATGACTATCTGGTCTTGTGGTTGGAGGAGATAGGATTTTTTGATTTGTTGTTCGCCCAAGTGTGGGTGATTATGTTTGATGACACGAATACTTCCTCTCGCAATGAGATGATGAAAAAAATTCCTTGTATAGGGATAGTTTTGGGTGAGCCATATATCAATTCTTTGTGGTCATGCTTGATAGGAGACAATTTCCATAGTGAAGAAAGAATGAAAAACCTAGATATGGAGGTAAGGTACACATTGTTTGATGATGAGTTCTCTTTCGGAGAAGACGCCATTGCCTTGGAGGAGGTTTTCAAGATGTCCTGTGATGACCATTTGCTGAGCGATAGGTAACGAAATACCCTTCGCAGTGAGGTAAAACAGATGATTGCGATTGAGTCTTTGGATGGTTGCACCATGACTTGCGGAAACCTGGCTGGTATGAATATTGAGTTTGGGAGTTGTTTTGAGATGTGTTTTTTCACCCAGGATAATATTTTCTTCAAGTAACCTTCACGCGCATCCACGTGTCTGAGGCGAAATGAAAATATTTCCATCAATCTGCGCGCTCCCCTCATCGAGGAGAAAACTCAACAGATGAATATGCACGGTGGTATGATCATGGAGGAGATCTGCATTGACGAAGAGCTCTGTTTCACTATGCGTTCTACCGATCAAAAGAACAACGATACTTACCTCTCCACCAGGTGCCTGGGTGGTACACTGTATCTCTCGTTTTTGTTTTCCTTCTCAGATGCCAATTAAACCATATCTGCCCTTACTCTGCTCGTTGCAATGTAGGTGCTTGCAACCACTACTCCCCTGCATCCAATCGATATAATGAAAATCCGCACCTATGGTGATGGGGGATCGATCGTTGGTAGCATAGAGAGACATGAGAGAGTTGAGAATTAAGATTTAAGATTTAAGAATTTTAATGTGCATTTTGGTTATTTGTCTATTTGTCTATTTGCTGATTTGGTTATTTGATTATGCTCTCACCGTTGCGCCAGATTCTTGAGCAAGTGCAGCTACTTCTTGGAGGATAGCATTGAATTGTTCGCTGGTTCGTGTCCCGTCGCCGAGCATAGTCAGACGAAGCGTCACGCTTTTCTTACCTGTGGGTATGGTAGTGCCTGCATAGATATCAAACAAATCAATAGCGATAATAGCAGGAAAACGTTCCTTGATCACGGCAGTGATGTTGTCAAGGTTGCTTTGAAGATCTACGAGTAAACTGATATCTTTGGTCACCTGTTGATCTTGGAGGGTTGCATAGGTAAGTGATGAGGTTTCATGCCCTGTTACCTGGCACTCCTTGCATGCGGTGAGATTAATTTCTCGTCCAACTACCGCTCACTGACAGGGATGTTCTTGTCATCGTAGACGAAGCAGAATGGCAGGATGTATGGTAAAGAGTGTTCCTACAGGGGTGTTTCCGAGGTGATAGATAATTTGCTGTGCAGGATGTGCATAGGTTACTTGAGTAGGTGTGCATGTCCATGATGTTCAGATAAGTTGCGTAAGTAATTTTTCAATATGTCATTTGTGTACTAAAAATGGATGGTCGATGGCTTGCGAAGGTGCTTGATTCACTCGATGGAGTAAGGCAATTTTCTGTTGCTCTGTAGGTGTGGAAGTCGTATCTCGCGTCTTGCCAATATCGAAGATGCTTCATGAGGACTGCTGATAGAGATTTTTTTGAACATAGGTGAGTAAATTTCGCACCATGGTATCTTTAAGATAGAGCCATTCTGGACGGAGACTATTTGCCATTTGGTAGAGATGCTCAGTCGGGAGTCACAGTTGCGTGAGTTGCTCTGTGTCATACCAAGGGTAGGTTTCTAGTTGCGTTGCTTGGCAGGTGTGCATCATGTATTTGGTAGCTCTGTCAGCAAGTGAGATTTCAAGCATAGTTGGTTTGAAATCTACGATATCTATGTACGTTTGTGCTTGCAAGGTATCATACCCATGAATTCTGGCAATCTCTTCAAGGAGGTCTGCCGTGTGGAGACAGTCCTTGGGAGATCTCCAAATAGGTGCTTGCGCTCGATCATCACCAAGCGTAAATCATAGCTGGTGCAGAATGGTGTCTCCTATGGTTTCTGCCTCTTGTGGTTGATTGTCCCCTCGGAGTAATTGTCCTATACGCTTTCTCTCATAGATGAGACGTGGCATGGTAGTTGTTGCGTTATGGTCAGCTCGCCACGTAATTCCTCCAAAAGTCACTGACTTGGTTGGGTCAACGAAGGAGAGTATATCCATAAAATGAGGAATCATCGCCAAGGTAAACAAAGGATTAATCATCTTTTCAAATCTGAGTTCTGCATCAGTTCTGAGGCCTAATCTCGTCCCCGTTCTTCTGACAGAGACGGGATCAAAATTAGCAATTTCTACTACTATTGCAGTAGTATTTGGACTGACTGCAGTACGTTCACCTCCTATAATTCCTGCGAGAGCGATGACGCCTTTGGTGTCTGCAATGACTATATCTGTGGGGATGAGACTATGTTCTTTGCCTTGGAGATCAATACATGTTTCCCCTGCATGTGCTTGTCTCACCACTATATCACCTTGTATGGTCGCAGCATCGAAGCAATGAATGGGTTGTCCTGTGAGATACATGAATAAATTGGAAAAGTCTACCCAGTTATTTTTGGGAGTTATATCGAGATCGTATAATAGAGTTCTAATGTAGAGGTCTGATCTATGCACGGTAACAGTGTTGAGATCAATCGTACCATATGCACGAACTTGATCAGATTGCATGTGTACACCTCTAGTAGACTTGGTCGTGTGTTCAAGGAGCGTGAGACAATTAGTACTGGTGAGTTGGTCACGTACATGCGTCAAATTGGTGTAGTGCGTACTCGCATTACCAAATATTGCATATAACTCATTGGCTAGTCAAAAGTGACCAAACAAATCAGGTCTGTGGGTGATAGTTTTATTCTCGACTTCTACCATCCAATTTTCGAGCCAAGGATATTTTTCTTTGAGGGGGAGACCGAGGTCATCATCAGTTATATCATGCATATCAGGAAGCTGATCATCAGGTCACAACACATGAGTAGCAGGATATTGCAGGATCCAGATCCAGTGCTGATCAGTATCTTCGGGAATGCCTAGTTCATTTTTGGAACAAATCATACCGTTGCTTTCGAGGCCTCTCATCATACGCGGTGCAATACTGAGATTGATTGCGGGCAGGTGGCACCCAGGAAGTGCAACAGCCACATAGGCATCTAGAAGGGCATTTTCTCCTCCTGTGCAAATTTGAAAAATCCCTGCTTTGCCACAATCCAACTTGCATACAAAAAGCTTGTCTGCATCTGGATGACGACCAATCTCGATGATTTTCCCCAAGACGACGAGTTCAGGAATCTCTCTCATCGTCCACTCCTCTACTTCACAGGACTTGAGCGTAATGGCCTGAATAATCTCCTCATGGGGAAGATGGACAGAGAGATATCTTTTGAGTAAGGTATTACTATAACGCATGGTACACCTATGACATAAAACCGCTGATAAGATACCCAAATAGGCTCACTTTGCAAGGAAATAAACTCCTCTCCCTCATGTTTTGTATAAATATTTCTTATTGATATTGAAAAAATGTCAATAATTACTATAGTCTCTGTCTTGATCATATTCTGCTCTGCATGGAAAAAATTCCCACTCACAAAAGTATTTCCCAATATATACCTCGTTTCAGAACGTTGTGCAAGATAGGTGCAACAACACTCGCATTGGCGAGTGCTTTTTCATATGCTAAAATGGCACATCAAAGGACTCAGGAGAATACACAGCAAGAAATTGAGCAATTATTTGCTTCCACAAATGACAGCCAACAGGACACCATATCTATGCTCAACACAGCACTGCAAAGGCATCCTGCAATGTGAATACAAAGTAAACTCTATTTTGACGAACGTGTTTGGCAACTCCACAATGCACTAGGACGCCCCAAGGTAGACCACTATACGCATAGTACACTACGCAGTTTTTTCCCCTTCGTTTGAATCAACCACTATGATGCACTAGGTAAAACCTGCTACATCCCAGATTCCACTATCATGCAATGGCTCACAGAAGTGCCTCATGCATATCAACATCAACAAGAAGGTATCGTGAATCTTACGTTGGATATGTGTATATGAACACTACGTAGTTGGTTGCATGGGAGTTTCTATAATAAGTCCTATGAGCTTCCCAACTCACTTGAATATCATGCGCATCATCAAGTTGAACCAGCATTTTTGTCAGCGATTTTTTCTCATCAATATGGCGTGACACTCATCAATGATCTCCAAGCAGCACCTCACGAAGAACAAGGACAACTCTTTTTGCAGTATTGCAATAAGCTGACTATCTATTCAGCATCTGATGTGAAATTGATTTTAAAAACTGATGCAGGAAAACTATTACTTGAATGGGTGCATACGCATGACGGATGGTACAAGATCATGGATGCTATTTCTCTAGTATCCAGTGAATACAAAGCATACCGATCTACTTTTTTGTTTACCTATCTGAAGTTAGATAAGGTCCAAAGCAATCAACTTGCCCTTCTTTTGTTTGGAGACCCCGCGTATTGGATACACTGGAAAGAGTGATTAGAAAAAGCATTTAACACAAATATTGTGTTGAATAGAACTACTGCATGGTCACTTTATGCTGCCCAAGTTCAATATGCACTTTTGGCGTGCCACAACTCTCCGTTATTGCAAGCACATATTTTTGATATGTTTTATCAACATGTATGTACCTATGCACCTGTGGAACATTTCCCTATAGCAGATATTGTGCCCTTTATACTGATGTCAGATAAGTACCAAACTCAGCTTGAAGACATATATCGCAAAGCTTTTGCAGAAAAAAAATGAAAATGATATGATAGGCATTTTGTTTTTTCTCCCCTACTTCCTACGTCAATGCGTACTTCCCAATAGCACTTCTGTGTAACTGCGTCACAATACCACCCATGCCAAGTCTCGTACCAATGACATGCGCCAGTGACCTGATGTACGTCCCTGACCCTACATGGAAACGAATACATACCTCAGGGAAGGTGTAGGAAAGCACTTCAGCACTAAACACTTCCATCACCATATCAATATGTACAGGATTACCTTCTCTGGCATACGTATAGAGTTTTTTTCCTTTTCGTTTTTTGGCACTAAAAGGAGTAAGCGGGAATGCGTGGGTCCCGACCAAAGATTGTACAACGTCCACTACTTGCTCATGCGTAGGGATCGGGCGTTCAATAGCATCAATCATGACTGTCGAGGTCGTGAAAGGTAATTGTTCATGATAGGATCGAAACTGCGTATCTCGTGTGTCAGAACGTTGTGCAAGATCAATGGTTGTTTCATACACTTTGTCTAGTCAGACAAACTGTGACAATTTCTTGGTATCTTCGTCAGTAGCAATAATAAGTAATCCTGAAGCAAGTGGATCCAAAGTGCCAGCATGTCCTGCTTTGCGCGTGAAAAATATCCTTTTGAGTTTCTTGATGACTCAAAAACTGGTGGGTCCGATCGGTTTTTCAACAAGCAAAAGCATATGACACTGATGGAATAAAGTGGAAAAGTGGAAGGTGGAAGGTTGAAAGTTGAAAGTTGAAAAGTGGAAAGTTGAGGGAGTCCTTACTCTTGTGAAGGAAGAATACCGAGATCGGCAAGTTCAGAAAGTTTTGTTTCTATAAAATACTCTCGCGATGCTTGTGGTGTTGAAAGTGTAATACCTTTGATATTGGCTTGCAAAGGGAGTTGCTCATTGGTGACAGTATTGTTTGCTCTATATTTTATTCTCACAATACGTTCATTTTTGTACAGACTCCCATTTTCATGACTCAAAAAATACGCTGCCAGTGGTGAGGTGAGATAGGGACTATAAAATTTTTCTAAGTAGGTAATTTTTTCTTGGGTGTCTAAACGACCTTGTTTCGTTTGTTCAATTGAAAATTCGATGTTGATATTATTGAGGTAGGACTGAATTCAATAATACAAAAAAAAGAAGGTAAACACAAATATACCATATCTTCGGTAGGTGCTTTGTCTCAGATACTTCTGATAGTGCATGCTCAAGGTGTCCACCAAGAGGAAATAAAAGTAGTATGTTTTTCTTTAATCTCGCATCACGTATTTGGGAGGAAGCCCTGTGTAAGGTGAGAGTACTTTGAGCACATCTCCCTTTCTGACCCCTGAGGATCTCAACCAATTGAGGAGACGTTTCTTTTCGAGTGTATTCCAAAATCGTAGTTCTGCTTCTGTATTGCCTCGAGGAAGCACGAAAGTAAGGTAAGCTATTTCTGGATGTGCAACTTCCCATACGGCGATATAACGCATATCTTCTGCACGTAAATAGTTTTGTGCGACGAGCTCTTTGACCTCATCTGCGTCTACTTCACGAACAAATGGATCATGTGTGGTATCAATTTGAATGGGTTGGAAGGTACTGTAGGTACAAATGAGCGGTGCGTTGAGAATACGGACCATGACATCCAGAAGTTGATCAATACCAGTACGCGAGAGCGCAGAAATAGGTAATGTATTTTTCTCAATGATTTCAGTAATATAGGGACATCACCACTGCGCAAATACTTTTTGGATACTCAGATGCAACAATCATATATACTCTGTCCATAATTCGCCTTGTGCATCTTGTCCAAAGATATCAATTTTGTTGATAATAAGCAAGATTGCTTTACGCAAAAGTACATGTGTGTCTCCCGTAGAGGTAGTAGCAGTGACCGTATACCAAACCATATCTTCTCTGAGTTCAATATGATGATCAAGTGTGTGAATAGTAGCTTCTTGTCGTGGTTGTTCCAAAAATTGTCCATCAATATACAAACGAATTTCCTGAAGCAAAAGACTAAATTCATCAATTCCTGCCTGCTCTTTACTCATATCGAGCATAAAGGCGAAGCAACGTGCCTTGAGGATATGTCTCAAAAAAATATTTCCCAAACCTTTGCCTTCATGTGCACCTGCTATCAATCACGGAATATCAATCAGGGTCCGAGAAGTTCCTTTGTGAGTGACTATACCGACATGGGGAGTAATAGTCGTGAACGGATAGGGAGCAGTTTTGAGGCGCGTGCCAGCGAGGACATTGATCAAACTAGATTTACCAACACTCGGCGTCCCAATGAGAGCTACATCTGCCAAAAGCTGGAGTTCGAGAGTCACCTCCTTGGTTTCTCCTGGCTCACCCAAGAGGGCAATATGGGGATACTGGGCTGCAGAATTTGCAAAGTGCATATTTCACGCTCCTCCTCTCCCGCCACGTGCGATCAAGATGCGCTGGCCATTTTGGGTGAAATGTGCAAGTACCTTGTGTGTAGCAGTATCTTTGATCAGGGTACCAATAGGGACATACAGCAAGAGGTCCTCTGCTGCTTTGCCATATTTGTCTTTGGATTGTCCTGGTTCACCATGAGGAGCCACAAATTTCTTGTGGTGTCTATAATGCATGAGTGTCCATTCATTGGTGGTAGCTTCCATATAGACGCTTCCTCCTGCTCCTCCATCGCCTCCAGCTGGTCCGCCAAATGGTTCTCATTTTTCACGTCTTCCTGCAATGATGCCATCACCACCCTTGCCTGAAGCTATATTGATCTGTACACTATCAAAAAATTGCATCGAGTGCTTGTATACCAAAAAAAAGTGTCTATACTGTACCTATTTATTGCCCATTTACCAATGAAAATTCGCCTGATATGCATCAGTGATAGTGATAAGCATTTTGCTCCTCCCATCGAAGAATATATCAAAAGAATGGGTAAATCCCTCGAGATAGTCAAAATCAAACCCATTAAATCTTTGCCGACTCAGCAGATTATCGCCAAGGAGACGCAACTCATGCTCTCAGCGCTCAGCCATGCTCCTGGGTATAAAATCTTACTCAGCTTCCGCTGAATGCCCCAAACGACAGAACAATTGGTCTCCCTTACTGAAAAACACACTGCTTTGACGTGTATCATCTGAGGACCTTTCGGTTTGGATGAAACCCTGATTTGACCCAAGGTCGATTATGTACTTTCATTGGGGAAACAGACGATGCCACACGGGCTTGTACAACTCGTTTGGCTTGAGCAGCTCTATAGAATACAACAAATAGTTGCTGGCAAACCGTATCACTATTAGTCTCATTTTCTGCTGAATTTTTTGCATTTTTTTGAGTTAGTGGATAGAATAAAAGTAGTTTACTTATTCTGTTCTGCCAATGTTCACCGATCCACTCAAAGATTCACTGACGAGTTCCGTTAAATCATTTTCACAAACGTTGTGAAGTGCTTTGTGGGAGCCTTTGTTGTCTATGAAGGCTACCTTTCAAAAATCGATACGTAGTAAGCCAGTCGCAGACGCACTCGCACGTGCTCAGCAAGCTGTACATCAACAACGTTTACTCGAGCATCTCGAGGCAGTTATTATGACTTCATTGTGTACTCCTGCACACAAAAAAATGTATAGGCAATTCGTAATTGGTACTGCACGAGAGCAATTTGCACAACATACTACCTTCAAAGAGGCTGCACAAGCGTTCCGTGGGATAATTCCTACTATGGTGTCTCAGCACAAGCAAGATTTATCAGCACAGGAAATGAAGCACGTAGCGTTGTTGATCGAAAAAATCCAGTCGGTAATAGACACTGCGGTGACTAGCTATGCTCATGCTTCATTGAGCGATAGTTCGGGTGCTTTTGGTGAACCATTTGACAAAGATACACTTCAAAAGCAAACTACTGCACACATACATGAACTACGTGATGTCTATTTGCAGGATGCAAAACAATTGTTATCTATGCAACAAGACCTCCTCCATATCCTCAAGCAAATGGGTACTCCTCAATTCAAAACACAGCAACCGAAGGCGAAAGCATTGCTTGATGATATAGTCAAAACTGTCCAAAAAATGACCTTGCTTGAAAAGCAACTAACAACAGCAGAAAAGAGCGTTGCACAGCAATTTGAAGCATGGATGCAACAGACTATGCGTGGAAGCAAACAAACACAAAAGCATATACCAGATACCCAACATAATTATTTGCAAGCGACACAAAAAGTATTGGATCAACGTGAACAAGTACAGCAGTCATGGATTGCAGAACTCCAAGCACGAGGCACAGCAAAACAACCGCTCGAAGATATGCTCGCTAAAGAAGCATCTTTTTGGCTACAATGGTCTAGCCTCAACTCATATGCTACCTGACTTGAAGCACAGGCATATACGTTGGATATACAACTGTATCAAGGTTGGTTAACTCTCTTGGAGCAACAACAAGATATGCTCCATACGCTCCATGCACATACCAAGGCATATGCATTGATTGCCTCACTGATGTCGCATATCAAGAAACAACATCTACGTCTTTCTCAAGATATATTACAAGTGTTGATCGAACGTAAAGTAATTCACAATGAGAGCAAAGTGGAGTCACGACTGGATCGTGTGCAACGTGTGCATACCGTTATACAACACTGGATACGTGATGATGAGCGTGCTAGCTTACAAAGAAAAGATTATTTGCAAGCATTGGTGATGCAAGAATGACGTATCCCTGTGCTCAAATGATACCTCACCCGTATGCATGAATACGCTACTGCAATGCGATGACAACATATCCTTGAAGCAAGTATGAGAACACTCAATCTACAACAACGTCTCTTTCCTTATATGCTTCAAGCAATCAGTGCCTTGCAAGCATCACACACTAGTGGAGAAAAATTACTCACTCTCCAACGTGAAGATGCACAAAAGACCTATGCGTTTAAGCCCTCAGCTGAACAAGAGAAGGTGATTGTCGAACTGGATACTCAATATACCCGTACGCAACAAGCTGGTCAGCTCCTTGAGCACTTACACACACATGCACAGTGAGACCAAGAGACAGTTGTTTACCTATTGTGAGTCTATCGTGCTCAGGCAAAACAACTCAAACTGCAAACAAAAAAAATATGGAGTCAGATCAAAAAGCTACTTCCTAGTGTCAGAAAACAAATAGCAAGCTATCCAGGATTCCCCTTGGTCACCAAAGATACCGTGTAACTTTATTTGCTTTTGCCTCCCATGTCACCACGTAAATGACCAAAAAAGTCTGAAGCACTTTCTGTCGAAACTGCACATACAATCACAGAACGTACAGCATTATTGATTGAACGAATACAAGCAACGCTTGTTAATGCACTTACGAGACTTCAAAAAGAGAGATATGAATTGAAAGAATTTGCGTATAAGCATTTTCGGCATGTGTCACCTGAACCTACACCAAAAGAAGAAGATACACAGCTTACTTCTATCAATAATAAAAGGGAGATAAGAAAATAAACGCGACATATGGAGTTTCCTTATAGTTCTACAATATGTATAGCATCTCCTTGCGGTAGTTTTCGATAGGTGCTTGTTTGTGCAAACTTACCTTGTGCTGTAAGCGCAACATGCAATCAAGGTGTAGTGCTCAATTTTTGTGTAATTTCTGGATGACGCTTGAGATACTCTGGTAAGCGTTGGATGGCTTCGTATGCAGGATCAATCAAAGGGATATCTGGAAATAGTTCTTGGATGAGGTCAGCAATCAATGGATAATGTGTACATCAGAGCATACATGCATCAAAAGTAGCATCTTGAGGAAGGAGTTTTCACAAGCTGTTTTTAATGGTTTCAGGGCTGGTACCCGCTTCAATGAGATCTACGAGGCCTGTTCCGATACAAGGAGTGAAGTTGATCTCATAGCCCAGTTTATGGCAAACGCTCGGATAAATCTGTGCAGTGATAGTGGCACGTGTCGCGAACAAGAGGCAGTTCTGGTAGCCTTTTGCATGTGCCTGCTCTACTCCAGGAATAGTAATTGAAAGCACTTTCTTGTCAGGATGCAAGGCTTGCCAAGGTCTAATGGCATAGGCAGAAGCCGTATTACATGCCAAAATGACGAGTTCGCAACCCTGTGCAAACAACCACTCTAGACATACAAACGTACGTTCTTGAATCCACTCCCCTGATCTCTCACCCCACGGTACATAGGCAAGATCTCCCAAGTAGAGATACTCGTACTGAGGAAGTTGTTGTTGGAGATATTTGGCGGTGAGTAATCACCCAAGACCACTATCGAAGACACCGATCATTAGCGAAGAAAAAGTGAAATTGAAAATTCCTTTTATTTGTGACCTATTTTGCTATGCTCTACCCGTTTATAGCAACTTATCCTCAAATCACAAGATGTTTGACAACCAACGCATAGCAATTCTCTGACGGGGTATGGAAGGTCAGTCCACCTATCATTTTTTGCAAAAACAAGGTATTCCTGACTCCTCGATGGGTATTTTTGATCAGCGTGCGGACAAAGACTTTCCTGCATGAGTCACCACCTTCACGGGTCCAGGATATCTCACGCATCTCCCAGACTATGACGTGATTATTAGATCTCCTGGTATCACGGATTTGTTGGTGCAACAAGCGTTGCAGGATGAGTGACTGTGGGAGCAGATTGCTCCTCGCTTGACCAATCAGACACAGCTTTTTTTCGATAGATATCAATGAACGGTCATAGGCATCACGGGTACCAAAGGAAAGTCCACGATTTGTATGTTGACCTATTTGTTGCTCAAAGAGGCAGGCAAGAATGTCGTCTTGGCGTGAAATGTTGGCCAGCCGGTCTTGGAGCAGATTGATTTTGATGCCCCACCTGACTATGTGGTCTATGAGCTTTCGAGTTTCATGCTTGCGGGCCTCGAGCGTGCCAAAATCAAGATAGGTATACGAAATACCCTCTCCCCGACGCATCTTGCAGAGCACGGCAGTCGACAAGAGTATGTTTTTGCCAAGGCACATCTTTTCTCTTTTGCAGATACCTTGTTGCTGTGAAGCCAAGTGGAAGAAGTCCTGCACGAACAATTTCCTGAACTCCTTCAAAATCGTGAAACACAGGTCATCACCTATGGTGATAGCGGATCATTTACGTATGCTGATGGACAGTTTTTGCATGATAACCAATTGCTAGCGGGGTGAGAGACCGTCCGTCTCGTCGGTGTACACAACAAATATAATGTATGTGCGTTGTATGGAGTTGCTCATATCTTGGGTATCTCAACTGACGTCGTCCAAAAAGTAACTCAAGAGTTTGTGGGTTTGCCTGATAGAATTGAATTTATTGGCAACGTATGAGGTATTGATCGATACAATGATGCTATCGCAACTACGCCGCAAGCTACGCAAGCGGCGCTCGCAGCTTTGGGAGACCGTGTCGCCACTTTATTCGTGGGAGGTATTTTGGGCGAGTATGATTTTTCTGGCTTAGCGGAGACTATTACTCATTCTGCGATCGAGCATCTTATCTGCTTCCCCGACTCTGGTCCCCTGATCGCACAACTCGTCAAAAAGCCGGGTTTGCAGGTCTACACAACGGGAACGATGCGTGATGCCGTCAAATTTGCTGCTACCCATACCCCAGCGTGAAAAATTGCCCTTCTTTCGTGTGGTTCACCTAGTTTCAGCCTCTGGAAAAGCTACAAAGAGAAAGCAGCTCAGTTCAAAGAAGCAGTAGCTAGCCTTACATAAGCCATTTTACTCTCACCAAGGGAAGTACATTTTCCTCTCATTTTTTTGCATTTTGACCCTTGCATCCGTATAGTTAGGGAGCTTTATGTTTTGGTACATGCCTATGCAACTCTCTGATGTTGAAGCCCTTTTGCTTAAATTTGAGCCTGATGCTACCGTTTCAGACTTCCACATTTGTGTGGGAGAACATATCAGTTTCAGAAAACTGGGTGATATCACCTTTATTGAGGACATGCCCAAGGTAACGCATCTTGATATGGAGATGATCATCAAAGGTCTGCTTGAAAAGCATCCTGGGTGATTTGAAAAGCTGACGGACAACAGAGAGCTCGACTTCAACTTCTACTCACAGAGCAAGACTCCCTACAGAGTAAATGCCTATTTCAAGATGGAAAATCTCTGATTGGCGATGAGAAAAATCAACTACGAGCCTGTCCCCTTGGAGGTCTTGATGTACGAGGATATCGCAAATACGGTCAAAGAACACATTCTCAATCAAAAGACAGGACTATTCCTCGTCTGTGGTCCTACGGGTTCAGGTAAAACAACCTCGCTGATCGCAATGATTGAGTATATCAACGAACATAGAAAAGAACATATTATTACGATTGAAGATCCTATCGAATACGTATTTACCGAGAAGAATTGTCTCATTTCACAGAGAGCTTTGGGCTCTGATACCCTTTCGTTTGCACGTGCTATGAGAAGTGCGATGCGTCAGGATCCTGATGTGATTTTCGTGGGAGAGATTCGTGATCCAGAGACTGCAGAGGCTGCCATAAACTTGGCTGAAACAGGACATCTTGTCTTCAGTACGTTGCATACCAGAGGCGCTGCGAATACGGTCAATAGATTGATTTCATTCTTCCCACCCGAAGTCCAAAGTAGTATCAAAGATAGACTCTCAGATAGTCTCCTCGGTGTGCAATCACAATTCTTGCTCAAAACAAGCGACGATACCAAGAGAATTGGTATGTACGAACTCATGATCAACACCCCTGCTATCAGAAATAACATCCGCAAGGACGATGGTAAACAAATCGACTCTATCATCGGTACCTCACGTGGTATGGGTATGATCTCCCACATGGACTATGCAAAAAGACTCATCGAAGATGGCAAGATTGATAGACAGACGGTTGATTGGTTGTTTAGTTAAGTGTTTAGAAAATAATGCAAATAAAAAATCCCCGATGTAGAATGGGGATTTTTTTTACAGTTTAATTACATATGTTTTGATAAAGTAAGCTATGCTTTTATCAGTTGCTTGTGCAATCTGTTGGAGCATACTTTTGGCAGTACCAATAGGGAATTCCTTTTTATGAGGGATTGTAGCTAGAAAATCTCACCTGTATCGTTGTTCATGACTTCCTTTTTGATGATTGAGCACAAATCACTCATCTTTGAGAATTGTTTGTATGGTCTTATACGTGAGTGGCATACGTATGATTATTTACAGATAAACGAATCGGTGTCGTTATATCTAGCGTATATGAACTATCTTGATAATGAAGGTCTAGTGCTTCTTTGATATTCTTGTATAATTCATCTAAATCTTTGCCATCAGTTACCACAAAACCCGTTTCGTCTCTCAACGTAAACGTATAGTGTCAGTCTTCAAAGACTACTTTCACTGAGGGAGTATTTTCCATCTGTTACTAGGTAGTAAATATATCTAAATGTAGTATTCTCATCTATAATTACAAGTCTTTGATCATGCATGGAAATTGAGTTCGACTTATCTTTTCGTTCTCTTTTGGATCAAAACTCACCATCCATTCAATACCGAATTTGTCTCTCAATATACCAAAATATTACGTTGCTATAGAATATACGTTTTAGGCCTGCCGGGAATCCGACCGAAGGGAAGTCCCGCGAGCGAAGAGAAGCGGGAGAACCCGGAACATAATCGATGTAAGTAGGCAATACAGAATTGATAAGTTTTACTTATGGGTCTGCCGGGAATTGCTATCCCAAGAGCAGAGCGATTGGGGCGAACCCGGAACCTTG
>CAZWFZ010000008.1:21692-22849 GCA_964633455.1 uncultured Candidatus Peribacteria bacterium
AGAACCCGCAAACGAATATGTCGAAAGTAAGAAGTGTTTTAGGCCTGCCGGGAATCGAACCCGGAACCTTGGGCTTAAGAGGCCCCTGCTCTAACCAATTGAGCTACAGACCCATACAATCAAATTGTACAGGGTCTCCTTATAGAAAATCTAGGCATAAAGTCAAGTTGAGCATTGATTTATAGGTCTTGAAACTCTTTATTGGTCATTTGTAACGACTTCACAACCTCTTTGATTACTCCTTTGCTTATGGTCTTTCCAGCATGTCTTGGTAGGAGTATATGCACCAAAGTTGTTGGATGATATCGTAGTTCATGAGATCCCTTTCCTTGTCTTTCAATCACAAATCCAAGCTTTTTAATTTTCTTGCAAAGCTCTTCATAGGTATAGTTCATTACTCACATAAGTTTAGAGAGAAAATTCTAAACGAGAAAAAGATAGCTCATTCAGTGTCTTAGATTGTTTGTATAGATTGCGAATTGCAGGTGTTTTGTCTGCGATATGCTGTTTGAAACTAATTACTTGAATATATACGTCTAGTAAGTTGTGAATAGTCTTTTGCATAGTTTCACCTTGTGCATATACTCCTTCAACGCCTATGAGTTTCGCAAAAAAGAGGTTATTCTTTTCTTTGGTAATAGATATTTTCATGGTTGTATACAAATTAAAAACTTATAGCAATAGGTTATGGAATCTCATCTTTGATGCAATAGTATTTTGATGAATAGGATGTCATAGACTGAAAGCCATGAAGAGACTTTCTTTGTTTATAAAAAAAATCCGCAGGAGGTTCCTACGGATAGATGCAGCAAGTTGCTGTTTTTATTTCTTTATTTCTCGGATAGCCCCCTTGATGGAGCCATCACTTTGTTGGGTGATGTACGAGATTCCAGGTTTGAGCCCTTCTGGTTCTTTGGCTTGCCAGCCAATTAACCAAATGGGAACGACAATGGTCTCACACAACACGATGTCCCAAAAGATATTTTGTCCGCAGACCGAATAATGAATTGCATCATTCCGCCATTCATCGTCGTCCAGTGGACCGTAGTAGTTGAACTCAAATGTTCGTTGTTCAATCACTCCTGTCTCAGCATCTTTCACCGGTACAGTGATATTCTTGGTATCTGCACAGGAGAAAAGCAATACCAAAGCCAATA
>CAZWFZ010000009.1:0-9397 GCA_964633455.1 uncultured Candidatus Peribacteria bacterium
AGTACTTGTGCCTTTTGGAAATAGTCCGCATAAAAAAGATCGCCAATCCGCATACCTTTGCGGTTAACTTTGTCTCCATAGGTCGGACCTATGCCCCGTTTGGTACTACCGATTTTTTGTTCGGCATGTTTTTCCATGTGTTCATCGATTGCGATGTGCGTCGGTAGGATAATATGTGCTTCACGAGCGATAAAGAGACGACCACGGAGATTAACACCAGCTGTCTGCACCATGGCAATTTCAGTAAGCAGTTTGCCAATATCTATCACCATCCCAGCACCCAAGACATTTCTGCTAGTGGGATGAAAGACTCCAGAGGGAAGTTGATTCAAAATAAACTTACCGTGTGGATTTTCGATGGTGTGACCTGCATTAGGACCGCCTTGAAATCGTACTACAGTAACATATTTTTCTTTTTCCATCAAACAATCAACCATTTTTCCTTTGCCTTCGTCTCCAAATTGGAGACCGAGTAATACATTAATTGCCATAGATCTAATTTTTTTTGTGATGTAATTTTAATGAATACGAAAGGGTGACCATACTTATTTTACTACACGAGTCAAGCAAAAAGCTATAGGGGATTTGCGTTGTAATTTACACGTAGATTGCTAGAGTATGCCTAGTTTCTTTTATTTATAGCAGACGTGATGTTTCATCTGTTTCATGGCTACCAAAGAATACTCGGTGAGCAGGTTTACCTCGACAACGGCATTTTTGGTATTGAGGTTATCTATACAGGAGTGCAACAAGAATGAACCTTTTTTCTCTATCCACAACTTGATCAAACCACCAACACCGTCAGATATTTCGCCTTTGATACCCAGCTCCAAAAAAACCTCTTCCTACGCATGCTCAAGATACAAGGGATTGGTGGCAAGATTGCCTATCCCATCGCTTTGGCGCCTGTCAAAGAATTGAAAGAGGCCGTCGAAAGTTTTGATGTTGGCTATTTCTCACGCATCCCTGGTATCGGTCCCAAATTAGCAAAGAGGATAGCGATGGAACTCAAACAAGATTTTTCGGCAGATGATATACACAAACTTTCCACTGACAACGCTATGTTTATGGATATTGTACAGTCATTACAGTCGCTTGGGTTCACCGCTGCGAAAATAAAAAAAGTGTTGCCCCATTGTCCATATCCATTGACCAAACCTAATCTTCCACAAGTAATCAAACGAGTAATAGACCAACTTTCGTAGTGGCATATTTCATTTAGCTTCATAGTACGCATGTTCGACTTTGGAATTCTAGGGATGAATGCAAGGAACTTGCAGTACATCAAGAAACGAAACCCTCGCAAAGCAATACGTCTTGCGGACAATAAACTCAAGACCAAAGAATTTTTGTCTGCGAGATGAATTCCCGTTCCTCAAACATACGGCCATATCAAAACAGCAAGTGAACTTGCAACGTTTGATTTTTCTACGTTGCCTCAAGATGATTTTATTGTTAAACCCAACAAAGGAAGTAGAGGAAGAGGCATCTATCGTGTGCATCTTGCAGAACAAAATACGCCAATTGATGAACCTGTGCCAACGCAACCACGACGATCACGTTGGTCACTCAACCAACCTTCTCACCAGCATGATCAACGTTATCGTGTATCATGAAAAACTATTGAAGATATCACGTTGAGAAGATATTTGACAGATATTTTGGATGGCAAAAATTCGTTGACGACTACCCATGATACTATCTTACTCGAGGAAGTATTACATCCGTGACTGGGATTTGAGGCGTACTGTGCACATGGGTTAGCAGATATTAGAGTAATAGTATTCAATCTCGTTCCCATTGGTGCGATGTTGAGAATTCCTACTGCCAAATCTGATGGTAAGGCAAATCTAGCCAAAGGAGCAGTTGGTATGGGAGTAGAAGTAGGTAGTGGAAGAATTTATGCACTCTATGATCAAGGAACGGTGTATCATGAAGACTTTCCAGCACCCTACAAAGCATTTGTAGATCAGACACTTCCTTTTTGGGATGAGATTTTGTTACACTCATCGTATATTCAATACTTTGCAAACTTGTGATTTATTGCACTGGATCGAGTTATTACGGACGAAGGGC
Source organism: uncultured Candidatus Peribacteria bacterium (assembly GCA_964633455.1). Taxonomy (GTDB): domain Bacteria; phylum Patescibacteriota; class Gracilibacteria; order Absconditabacterales; family Absconditicoccaceae; genus CAYUST01. The sequence goes on from CAZWFZ010000009.1 coordinate 2,077, forward strand.
CCAAGCTCCTTGAGATCAACGCTAGGGCGGGTCTCAAAATTCAAAATGCTACCCTCGTTCGTCTCAAAGAAAGATTACTCAAAGTAACTGACCTCAAAGTCACCACACCAGAGAAATGAGTGGCAATTGCACAAACATTATTTTCTTCGCAAAAATCACCGACCATATCACCTTCCAAGGTGATCTATTTATCACAGTATGGTGAGGTTCAACGAGGCAAAAAAACAAACAAGCAACGTTTTGATGTGATTGTTAGTGTGGCTCTCAATAAAAATCGCAACTACTTAGCCAAAGATTTGTATGAGATATGGAAGACTGCGTGAGCACTTCCTGCGACTATTATGCTCGGTGACCAACAGGCTAAAATAACAGATCTTATGTGGCATCCTTTGCCTGGTGAAGAAAAAAATAAAGTCATTTTGGGCAAAGAAGCGATTAGTGACTTCTATCTCAAACCCATAGAGAAGATCAAGACTGCTGTCCAATTTTTGGACAATGAAGCTATTCTCAAAAGTGAACTTGATGAGCTCCATATCTTAGATGAGAAAATTACAGAAATTAGTCACAGACTTAATCTTTCCAAAATCCTGAGACCTACCAACTATGCGGAGCAGTTGGATCTCTTTATTAGTGCACAGGGTAAATATGATCCGCAATTTCGTTATGCACGACCTTCTGCAACTGTCCTCGAACGCGCAAGAGATGGTTTGCAACGTTTGTATGATACCTATTTCAAAAACTTCCCGCTACAAAGTCGTTTTGCACAATTGTATGCTCAAAAGATAGAGGAACTCCAACACAAAGTCACTCTTTTGGAGGCGTATAGTCACCAGAACTATGCAGGTATTGAACAAGGCAATAGAGTGATGTATGGAGCTTTGTCGTCTGAGTATATAGAGCTTTCTCTACAATCTCTTGTCCCTTCTCATGGGGCAAATCGTAGAAAACTGTGAAGAGTACTCAAAAAGTACGAGGTCGAAGCAGTGACCAAAAAATATTTACAAGAGCAAGGAGTAGGAGATGTAATAGTGAGATTCACCTCCGAAGGCTATGGGAGAATGAGTGTGATCAAAGGCAAGCGTATTGTCATCAAAATTGCTATCAATGCTGGTATCAGAGAAAAAGAACTCCTTGCAAGTCTCGCCCATGAAGTTGATGTTCATATCAAAAGATATTTGGCAGCGAAACAATCATGATGGCGTTTGTTGATGTCGGGGACAGCAGGATATATGACTGATGAAGAGGGCTTGGCATTACTCCATAGTGAACGTTATCTCCCAACTTCCTACGAAAAAATGGGGATGTTTCGCAAATACCTAGCAGTCTCGCAAAGTGCTTCTGCATCGTTCAGTGACCTTGCACAGCAGATGAGAGCAGGAGGCAAAAAATCACTGGTGGGTATTTTCAAGGGAGTCTTGAGAGTCAAAAAATGATTGCAAGATACCTCGGTGACTTGATTGGGTACTACCTACTACAAAGACAAAATCTATCTCGATGGCTATCTCAATGTGCGTCAATGGATAGAGCAGTGATGAGATGAAACCAAACTCATGTTGGGCAAGATAAAGATAGCGGATTTGCCGTTGTTGGGGATGAGCGAGAAATAAGATATTGTAAAAATCATTTTAGATAGTGCCGAGTAATGATCTCAGCAGAAACTGCCCAAAATAATTTGAAACGATTGGGACGGTCACGAGGTATTTCGTGATTAGTTTTCTTAGTTCCAGTGATCACATTGCTATACAAATACTCAGGACTAACTACGGCACAAATTGTTTTGTTAGCAAATATTACAACCTTTGTATTTGCCATATTTGAACTACCGACATCGACGCTTGCAGATACCATGTGAAGAAAAAGATCATTACTTTGGTCCGCCACCGCAAATATAGGATCTACAGCATTGATTCTTCTCTTTCCTACTTTTTGGTCATACGTATTGGCAAGCGTTTGTTTTGGCTTTTATTGGTGTTTCTGGAGCGGTACTGCACAAGCATTTTTAGATGAAAATCTAAGAGCACTTGGTAGAGAGAAAGAATTTGGAAGAACGATGGGTCATTATTATGCACTGGAAAGAGCAGCATGAATAATAGCGCCATTGGCTACGGCATGAATATTGAAACGAATGGGTGATACATGATATGTATGGCTAGCATGACTTGATTTTTTGTTTGCGGTGGTTTTATATCTTTTTTTGAGGAATCTAAAAGAGACGGTATTTTCTACAGGATTTGATGGGATAAGACACTTTTTTCAACAACAACTCACTACTGCACGTCATGCAATAAAAAATGTGCGAAATAATCCCACACTTCGTATGTATACAGTGTACCGCTCTTTATCAAATCATGTTTCATATTTCATGCTTCTCGCATTTATCATGATGACTGATGTAGGAATGCCTGATCGATGAAGTGGAGTACTGATTATTTTTGCATCACTGATGAGTTTGCTGGCAAGCAAATATGCTTACCTTGTGGGTGATAAAAAATGACGATGACGAACGTGGGTGTTTGCTAGTAGTATGCAAGGAATATTATTGATTTGCATCGGTTTTTTGACGCAACAATGGATACGATTAGTGCTTATATATTTATTTTTTGAACTTTTTGAGTGACTACGGATGCCTGCTTGGAATCATTGTATCGTACAGGAGACCAAATGAGTCGCTATCGCGACGACGAGGTCATTGATTTTCGCTGTTTTTGGTCTTTGGACTACTGTTGGGAAGCAGTTCTTATCATTTTTCCCCATTGCGTATGCTATGATAGGAATGGGTATTTTTATATTATTGGTGAACCTGTATTTTGCTAGAAAGGTAGTGAACGCATCATCTACTTTTGATTAGCATTGTTTGAAGATGGTACTAATTGGTTACTATAGTAAATTTTATACATACAAAAAAACCTTGCTCCCATCTCCTGATACAGGAAGGGAACAAGGTTCAATAAAAAGTATGTTAGTTATTAGTGCAGCGGTCCGTGTTGGGCCACTATGTGCTCGAGCACAGGGTAGTTCTTAACATTCAGTCTCAATAGTTCTTCGAACTTGAGATCCTCCACCTGCTTGCGCAAATCGATAAATAAGCTTGTACTTATTTTCTCCTGCTTCGTTAGTGACAGGAAGAATAATATCTTGGACACATCGTTGCTTAGCTCTAGATATCTCCTGAGATCATCATCGTTGATGCGTTTTTTTTGCGTTGCGTACATAGCTTCGAACCCAGGTATAGCACCACATTGCTCCAAAAGAATAATAGGAGGCAGAAAATCAACTAACCCTTGTTGTGCTAACAAAAAGGGAGCATGAGGTATGCCATGCAAAGCAATATCCTTTTCTGGGAGATGATACTGGTCAACTAGCGTATGCTTCGCATTATAGATACGCTTATCTTTCCAAAGTGTATGCATCATGCCAAGCACCATCTCTTGCAACTCCTGCGTTCTCATTGGCGAAAACCAAGGAAGCAATCCTAGCTGCATAAATACAACCAGTGACCACAATTGCTTGTTATCGCCCTGGAGATACTTCCACACCTCTTCTTCACTAATCCCTCTGCCTTGACGGGTGAGGTCTTGGGTGATCTTGTAGACATATGGCCAAGCACCAGCACTGAGCTGCTCAGGTCCTTTGTAGTTCAGTATTGATTTTTCTTTTTCTCCATACCAACTAGGATATGAGCTACGTAGTCCCAGTATGTCACTTACTTGGACGGTAAGATGAGTACCATATTTTTGGTACCAATCAAAAGCTGCTTGGGGATATCTAGAAATGCCAAAGCACCAAAACCAGCGACAAAACATTTTCTTATGTTTTGGAGAAGCGGTGGTGATATCAATCAGATTATGTAATAGCAACACCCAATATGAAAAGTGGGTATGCTTATAGCCGTCCCAGTCATCATCATCAGACTTTTTTGATGCAAAATAACTATCAATGAACTTTTCACTAAATGCTTTTTCTTCAGCTGTTAACAATGGCCAGACTTCTTTCACCTGGTCTAGCACGTCTTGTTCTATCACGTTGTGATAATTGTTGATGGTATCTAGATACAAAACCTTGCGCCCTATGATACCTGCATTGAAAGTAATTAAGTTTCGCTTACGCATATCTATCAGTTTCTCACTGGTCGCTTCATGTGGATATGCTAGAATAGCTGCCTGTATAGACTTTTTGGTTGCTTCATCTAGCGTTACCTTTCCATCTCGTGCTAAGGTGACTATTGCTTCCCAATGCCCCATTTCAATACCCATTTGGATAAGTTCTTGATCTAATCTCTTGTGCTTCGTAGCTGGCAGGAGTTGCATCAATATTTTATAACATGGAGTTTTTAGTGTTTCTTGCTTTTCATAGTTTCCGAAGAAATGACAAAGCCAGATCACAAAACTCCCTGATAGGCGAATGCCACATGAAGTCAGGTAGAGGACATCTCTGAGCAAGTTATCCTTGGAATAATAGGGATTCGGATCCCTGTCATGTTGATGGCTTTCTATGCGATCCTGTGCATAGGCGAGAAATGCACTATCTGTAAATGTATAGTGGATTTTTTTATCATCAATGAGATCAAAAAGCATGCGATACGATTTTTTTGCTAGCTCAAAGTTGATGGCTTCATCCAGCTTTTTCCACAAGGGATGGTCCTTGGGAAATTTCTTGGCAATGTGCTCGGAATCTGTCTTCGCGAGGTGCCATAGCATATACCAAGGTTGCTTCGGGTATTTATCACCGCCAATAATATACTCAAAAAGATCAGATACAGATCCAAGCTCTTGGTCATGTTTCTCAACTCCACGCTTACCAAAGTGACATACCCTCGCTGCTTCCATAGCTTGCTGGGTAGGCACAAATGCATTGATTTTGATAAGTTTCCAGAGGATGTCTGAAATTGGACAATTATATCTGCCATTTACATCAGGACGTTTGAGCAACATGAGGAAGAGTTCTTCGGTGAGGAGTTCAGGATTGAGTCCGAGTATGCGCTGAAGTTTTTCGGCGCTTTCGTTTCCCGTGAGTGTAAGTTGTTTTGTTTCGTGCATATGTTTCAATTTTTTTTGTGAGGAATAGTCTTTTAAGGAACGACAAGAATACGTAGAATATCAATATTATATTTGAAGTCAATATGATATAGGTATAAAATTCAACCTTGATTCCTGTGGGAGAATGGCTATAGACAGATGTCTACCAGGAAAATAATGCTTCTATTCCCTTTTTGGATTATGCATTCATCTTCTCCCCAGATCGAACCAACTCGAGGCAAGTTACTTGCAGAGGTTTTTGAACAGCCATTTTTTGGCGAGATAAAGATGCGTTTGGTCGCAGAGAAAGAAGCTGGTCACCAGATTTTCCCACCGAGTTCGCTTATTTTCAACGCATTTGCGCAGACGCCTGTAGACAACGTGCGTGTTGTTTTGCTCGGGCAGGATCCCTATCATGGACAGGGGCAAGCACATGGATTGAGTTTCTCGGTGCCCGCAGGCGTTGCGCTTCCACCTTCTTTGCAAAATATCTACAAAGAGATTGCAGATGATGTTGGTGGAGTCCCGCCAAAAAGTGGAGACCTGACCTATCTTGCACAACAATGAGTATTGTTGTTGAATGCTATGCTTACCGTGAGAGCCAATAGCCCCGCTTCGCATCAAGAATTTGGACGGCAACAATTTACGGATGCTGTCTTGCAAAAGATATCACAAGAAAAATCCGGATTGGTGTTTTTGCTTCGAGGCAACTTTGCCAGATCCAAAAAAGAGCTCATCGATAGTTCCAAACATCTGATCCTGGAAGCAGCACATCCCTCGCCGTTTTCTGCGTATAAATGATATTTCGGTTGTAAACATTTTAGTATGACGAATCAGTTTCTGCTATTGCAAAACAAGGCACCAATAGAGCGATTTCCCCATGTTTAAATTTTTTATGAATAACGTATGTTTGATCTCAACGGAGGAGAAATAATTAACATTGGCTGTATCATAGGAGCGGTTTGGCTTTTTATTGTTGCGCGAAATTTGTTGCGTGCGAGGCATTTATTTTGGTGATGGATGTTTGTGATATTGTTTCGGTCACTTGTTTGGGCTAGACGACTCGAGCCATCGATCATCCGTGTCCAAGAAACAGCAATTCCGTTTGGGGTGAGCAAAGAGATTGTACTGATCTCTGATATGCATCTGGGAGTGTTCAAAGATGCAGCATTTATGCAACGTGTCGTCAATCGTGTCAATGGATTCTCGTGAATTGATCTCATCCTCATAGCTGGAGATTTCACCTTTGAGCCCACCAAAGAGCAAAAGCTAGAAGAACTTTTCGCTCCGCTGAGTCAGTTGCGTGCACCCGTCTATGCGGTCTTGGGCAATCACGACGTCCAAAAACCTGGCCCCGACCTGACGGCAGAACTGGTGAAAGTCCTCACTAAGCACGGTGTCAAACTCCTCGATAATGATATTATTTGATTGGGCGATAGTTACCTCGTGGGACTAGATGGATTGTATACGGAGAATGGTGATCTTTCTTTGTTGCGCGAACTAACGCATGATACACCCTCGATAGTTCTTTCGCATAGCCCAGACATTACGTTGTCGTATACCGCGGACGAACGTGCAGACCTGACCCTAGTTGGTCATACGCATTGCGGACAGATCAGACTGCCGTATATTTACAAACGATTTATTCCTACGCGTTGAGATTTCGATTGTGGTTTTTCGCACGAACGTCTGACTGAACTGTATATTACACCCGGCTTGGGCGAGTCCATACTTCCCTTGAGAATCTTCAATCCACCGACGATAGATTTGTTACATTTGTATTAACCAAATACGCCTTAGGCAAGAACCTAGATTCTAGAAACCTGACTCCAGAAATTAGGTGTAGTATCTATCGGAGTTCTCATTCTGGAGTCTAGAGTCTGGATTCTTCACTCCGCCTTTGGCTACGTTCAGAATGACGAACTTTCAACTCTCAACTCTCAATTCTCAACTCTCAACTCTCAACTCTTAATTCTCGTTCTATGCATCTCTTCATCACTACCCCTCACCTCAAAGACAACTCACTCATCATCACCGATGAGAAGCTTGTGCATCAATTGACGCATGTATTGAGGATCAAGCCTGGCGAGCAATTGTGCGTTCAAGAAACTATAGGTGCAATGACGCAAAGACGAACGGTCACCTGTGATGCTTGTTCCAAAAAGGAGGTCGTCACGACGATTATTGATTGTCAAAAGCATGTAAAAAATGAGTCAAAAACTTCTTTAGCAGTGGCTTTTCCCAACAAACGAGACAAGGCAGAACTCATTGTCCAAAAGCTGACCGAAATTGGTGTAAATGAAATT
>CAZWFZ010000009.1:9407-11397 GCA_964633455.1 uncultured Candidatus Peribacteria bacterium
GCCAGGGCACTACACGCTTCACTGGGATGTCCAGCCAATCGCTGATCTTCAACTGGAACTCGCAGCCTCACTTGCTGCTCACAAGATAGAGAAGCAGGCAGCTGACAAGGCAGAACTCATTGTCCAAAAGCTGACCGAAATTGGTGTAAATGAAATTCTCTTTTTCCCTGCGCAAAGATCTATCTTGCGTGATTGTCCTGAGAAAAAATTACAGAGAATGGAAGATATTGCTCGTGAAGCGGTAGAACAGTCGTGGTGACGGTGTGTCCCCACTATCATCTGCCACAAACATCTTGCTTCCTGTCTTGCGCCTGGGCAACGTCTGCTTTTGGCGGATGGGAATGAGCATGCGACCATGCCATTACGTGAACTGCAAGCAAGTGTATGAGATCTTCTATGCATCGGTCCCGAGGGAGGATTTACTCCCGAGGAAGTGGCTTTTGGAAAAGAAAAGGGAATGATTGTAGGATTGGGAAATACGGTATTGAGAATGGAAACGGCGGCAATCGTGGGTGCGCGGGTGCTGGTACCACAGAGCCCCAACTCGGTGTAACAAGCTATTTGCTCAGTTCCAAAATTTGACACAAAGAAGAAGATGGATATAATGGTATACATTTTATTGTTCATAAAAGATGAAGGAAGCTCTTTCTCTACACCTTAGTAATGAAGACATACAACTCCTGTCAAACAACGATGCGGTGCGTGATGTTTTGTTGTCCCCGCAGTTGCCAGATGTGCTTAGGCCATTTTTGACTCCTGAGTATTTTCAAAAAAAATGCAATAATTTTCATTTGCGTTTGTATCATGATCCAAGCGTACGTGCTCTATATACTACAGAAACACCTGAAATGCAGGACTTTTTGGCAACTGAGCAAGGTGAGAAAGTGAGTAAGTTTTCTACCTATGCGTATGTAACAAGAGGATCTGAGTCAATAAACTATTTTTTAAGCACTTCGCCGCTCACGCTCAGTGAGTATATCTACGAGTTGATTGTAGAAACAGAACTTAAATTACTAAAACTACGTATTCCTACCACTACCTCTTTGATTGATACGTATGATCCAGAGGAATTTACAGCAGTACTGCACACCTATTTATCGGCTGACCCTGCACAGGTGCTTTCTTGAGCTTATACGCGTGAACTTGCCAATCAGATAGGTAATTTTTTCAATCTCTACTTCAAAAGACCTATGAGAGAGGGACTGAACGCTGTACAATTCCTTGCTTTCCAAAACTGTTTCGCAGCACATCTCCAACAACCCTGAATTGCAGATATGTTTGCATCGATGAACGCAACAGAAGCAGAAGAGTATATTTGGGTGAGATATTTCAGGTAGTAAAATCCCATTTTCGCTTTGCCTTTAGCCATATTTTCCCTATAAAGATGGTCATTTTTGTTTTGTTTTATGGGGACGATGACTGAAGAAAAAAAGCACCATCAACTGACGGAAGATATCTTGCAATTCTGGAATGAAACCAATGCGTTTGCAGCTTCCCTACAATCGAAATCTGAACGTCTTAATTTCACGTTCTATGATGGTCCACCGTTCACGAGTGGAGATCCGCATTATGGGCATTTGTTGCAGTCGATTATCAAGGATATGGTGCCTCGTTGGATGACTATGCGTGGCTATCGTGTCCCTCGCAAATGGGGCTGGGACTGTCATGGTATTCCCGCAGAAAATTTCGTCAACAAAGAACTCGGCATCACGTCGAGGAAGCAGGTCGAAGAGGAGTTTGGTATTGGTAACTACATAGAGGCATGTAGAAATATGGTCAACCAGGTGAATGATAGTTGGAAATGGACGATTGATCGTGTCGGTCGTTGGGTAGATATGGAAAATGCCTACTTCACGATGAGCAATGATTTCATGGAGTCCGTCATTTGTTTGTTTTCTGATCTGTATCATCGTAACCTTATTTACAAAGGCTTCAAAGTACTTGGGTATTCACGAGCACTCGGGACAGCACTTTCCAATTCAGAAATAGC
>CAZWFZ010000009.1:11497-22724 GCA_964633455.1 uncultured Candidatus Peribacteria bacterium
TTGATGATCTATGAAAATAGACATAGTATTTGGTTTTGTCCGGGCTGAAAAATTGAACAAGGCGAAACACCTGCAGACGCCCTCAAGAGAGAAGTGCGTGAAGAACTCTGAGTAGAGGTCACTCACGAGAAATTTTTGTGATGGGTGAAGACCGTCCACAAAGGCAAGATATTTCGTATGCACTATTTTGAAATTACTATTGCAGGCACGCCAATGGTGCAAGAACCAGACAAACACGGCAAGATTGCTTGGGTTCAAAAAGTTGCTGCAGAAAATAGTTTTGGCTACGTCCTCAAAGCGGATGATTTGGTCATTACGGATGAGCAACAATTACGTCATGAGTTTAGAAGCTTTCACTTCATCGAGCAAGGTTTGTTTGCACATCGTGAGACGTGAGATGCACCGATATGTATTTTGCCATGGACCACGACGCCATGGACTTTGCCTGCCAATATGTTTGCAGCCGTACACAATGATATTCGCTATGTAGAGCTCTATGACCTCACTGAGAAATGTTATTTCATTTTAGCTGAGGCGTGTATAGAGAAATATTATAAATCACCTGACCAATATATTCACGTACTCACGTTGTCTGGACGCGAACTCGTTGGACTGTGATATACTCCCTTGTTTCCCTATTACCAAAATAATCCAACCATTGCTGACACATACAAAGCACAAGTACATCACGTCTTGCATGCAGACTTCGTCACGACGGAGAGTGGCACATGAGTGGTACATGAAGCACCCGCATTTGGTGTGGATGACTATGACCTGATTTGCACTATTTTCCCCAAAGACCAAGCGCAAGAACGACTTTTCGATCCCGTCAATGTGTATGGCGAGTTTACGGATGCGGTACCTGATTTCGCTGGCCACAATGTCTTCGAAGCCAACGCATTGATCATCAAAGATCTAAAGAGCCGTGGTCTCTTGGTCAAGCAAGAAACGATTAATCACTCCTATCCGCACTGTCCACGTACGGGCACGCCGATGATCTACAAAGCAATTGAATCTCGATTCGTCAAAGAAGAAGAACTCAAAGCAGTGACGATACCTGGGGCACAGCAAATTCATTTCGTGCCTGAGACCGTCAAACAAAGATTTATCAATGGCCTTGAAACCGCACCCGACCGAAATATTTCTAGGACAAGATTTTGGTGATGTCCCTTGCCGGTGCGAGCATGCAAGGCATGTGATGCTACGGTAGTGTGTGGTAGTATTGCAGAGATAGAACAGAGAAGTGGCAAAACAGTTACGGACTTACACAGACCATACATTGACGAGATCACTTTCCCTTGTGCCTGTGGAGCGACGATGCAGAGAATTCCCGAAGTGCTTGATTGCCGATTTGAATCGGGGAGTATGCCGTATGGACAAGACCATTGGATGAAGAAAAAGTGTTCCCCCTTGGAAGAGGGGGTGGCACTCACGAAGTGAGTGACGGGGGAGTGTGAATGATTAACCCCTCCGCCCTTCGGGCACCTCCCCTTCCCAGGGGAGAACAATAGGGATGGAGCCTTCTCCAATTGTGCTGACTTTATTGCTGAAGGACTTGATCAAACGAGAGGACGATTTAGAGCATTGCATGTATTGTGACATGCATATCATGGACAAAATGTATTTCGCAATGTGGCAGTGACGGGGATGATCTTGGCGGAGGATGGAAAAAAAATGTCGAAGAGACTCAAAAATTATCCTGATCCGAGCTATTTGCTCAACCAATATGGAGCTGATCCCTTGAGATTATATTTATTGAGTTCTCCTGTAGTGAGGGCTGAACCATTGAGATTTTCTGAGAAAACGGTAGAGCAGATGCTCAAAGATGTGATTATTCCTTTGCAGAATGTAAGTAACTTTTTGCAGATGTATGCGGAAGTGGATCAACGGAAACACCCTGGTACGCAAGTCTGGTTTATGCGTCACGCGATCAAACAGAAAATGAACATCGTCGGTGAGACAGACACATGATGGATCACCGCAGAAGGTGAGACCATCGAAGATATTGATTTACCATTGGCAGAAGAGGGCTTTGCGCAACTGACCTCTCCAGAGTTTATCGAGCAAGTTGTTCGTATCAATCCTGATATCATCGTTACGTCTGATTTTTTACGTGCACAACAAACTGCAGAGGGTGTACAAAAAGTACTGCAAGACTATCTTTGAAAGGATGTTGAGATTGTAGCTACAACTGATCGAGGATTGTGAGTAAAACGAGAAGACCGATGAAATGACTGCAATACGTTTGTAGCATGAGAGGATACAGCTGATGCTAAACCCATTTCACAGGTCTATGCGGAACTTTTGGAAAAATATCCAGGCAAGCGTGTCTTGGTAGTTTCCCACAAGCGCAGGTTCCGTTATTTGTGGCAGTGGTTATGTAATCTGCGCGAAGATATCAATACAACAGAGGCGGGTAGACAATACTTTATTGAGTCAGCAGAGTGCGTGCCCTTACCACTTACTCCCTTGCACAACGAACTAGACCAATGGATATTCGCAGAGCTACATCAGACAATCGTGACGAGTGATGCGTTATGCAAGGCCTACAATATAGAGAGCGCAACCAAGGTCTTACTCACATTGGTAGATAAATTAACCAATCGATGGGTGAGACGTAGTAGAAGAAGATTTTGGGCGCCTGGTATGGAAGCAGATAAACAACAAGCATATACGACGTTGTATTGTGTCTTACATATCTATCTTCGTGCTATGGCACCTATCATGCCGTTTACGACTGAAAGCATTTGGCAAACGTTAGCATCTTTGACGACATCACCTATGGGAGCTCATCCGAGTATTCATACGGATAGTTGGCCTTTGTGACATAGTATATTCATCAACAAACAACTTATCGATGAAGTGCAACAGGTGAGAGAAATTATCACCGGAGCACTGTATCTGAGAGCAAAACAACAGATCAAAATCAAACAGCCATTGCAGTCGCTCTCTGTACGTCTGCTCAAGAGCTAGAGTATATTAACTGAATAATTCTCAGCATTATTGATGCGGTAGAGTATAGTTGCAAACGCACCATATATCACTATAACGTTCATCGTTTCCTTTATTTTGTCTGTGTCCTATGGCGAATCTCAAGCAAATTAAATCCAAGATAAAATCCGTTAGCAATCTCAAGAAAATCACGAGAGCACTCGAAGTGGTCTCTACGGTCAAACTCCAAAAGACCAAGTCACAAGCAGAAAACCTCAAAGAATATCTCACCGACCTCCTAGCTTTGGTTGCAAGTGTGTGAGGTGTCGACAACTTACTTACTCCTCCTGTGACGACGTCTACCAAAAAATTATATATCGTGTGTAGTTCTGAGAGAGGGTTGTGCGGGGCACTCAACACGAGATTGTTTAGAAAAGTATTGAAGGATATAGGGAACTCAAAAGACGATACAGAAATTTTTGTATTGGGGAAGAAAGCGTTGGAGTTTTTCAAAAGAGTGAAGACACCGATTGTTGGCGCTTTACACTTGAGTGATACCTATCAAGAAAAAGATTTACTTCCTTTGTATACGTTGTTGGATAAGGCAATGTCATCTGGTGCCTATTGTGAGGTTCGTCTCTATTTTAATTATTTCAAAAACGTCATCAATCAACTTCCCGCTTCACTCCAATTGATGCCGTTGTCAGCTAATACGTTTGCCTCATTTTGTGAAGATGTAGAGCTGGATTATGGAGTTGTTTTGGGAGTGAGTGGCAAGGAATTGATTATTGAACCATCTCGTGACGTCTATCTGGATGAACTCAAAAGACAAGTGAGAAACTATATTTTGGCATCAGCTATTCTCCAAAACAAAACAGGAGAACATGCAGCACGTATGATTGCTATGAAGAACGCAAAAGATAATTCTATAGCCTTTATCAAACAGTTGACCTTGGCGTACAACAAAGCGCGTCAATGAGCAATTACTCAGGAAATATCAGAAATCGTGTCTGCGAAGATTGCTATCGAAGGATAATTTAGGGCACGTCTGAGGACATGAGATGACTACCCGCAATTTCTTTGCACAAATGCAATCGTTGGTAGTACTGCGCATACGAGATATATCACAGTGAATGCGCTCCATAAATATACCAACTGATGAGATGAATGTAAATTCCCATCTGTTTGGCGCAATCATCTGCTGCGCGTAACTCCAGATGACCTTGGATAGTATAGGTGAGGAGCTGCCAACAGCAATGTTTGAGGCGATGCGCTAGGGGTTTGTCTTGCAAAAGGGCAGTTTGCCTGCACAGCATATAGATTGCGTGTGTGAGCAATCGACAGCGCTGGACGAGAAGGAGACTTGGATCCATGGATGCCGTGAAAATATAAAATTGGTCTAGCTTCTCTCTACTCACTGCAAAGTAAATTTCCAAGAATAACTACAGAATTTTTTAGGAACTTTTTTGCAAGATGTCGGAAGAACTCTCATTGATGTTGCAAGAATATGCCCGTGACCCCGTCAATTATTTTGTGATGGATGATGCGAGTGTCAGTTATACGCAACACAACAACATCTGTGGTGATAGCGCTACCGTCTATCTCAAAATTACTGATACGCATATCGAAGCAGCGAGTCATGCAGGAGAGGAGGCTTTGCATACGTCAGTAGCAGCCAGCTTACTCATGGAAGAACTACCCGGCAAAGATCTGCAAACCGTCCTCACGCGAGGATATGCGACTATGCAAGCATGGTGATTTTCGGTTTCACCCAGAAGAAAAAGAGCCGCCGTAACGGCGCTCTTGGCAGCGAGAAATGCAATTCATCAGTATTTGGAAGATGGGCAAGTGGATACGTTTGAGGAACTCCTTGAGAGTTAAGACTTGAGACTTAAGATTTAAGAATTTAGAAACTAGACTCTAGAAACCAGACTCCAGAAACTAGACTCTAGAAACTAGACTCCAGAAAACATAAACTAGAGTTGTTTGTATTACATGTATTTGTCTATTTGGTTATTTGTACATTTGCTTATTTGCTTTCTCCATCGCTGAAGAATGCTTCGAAAGCGTTATCAAGCGCTTCTTCTCATTCAGTTACTTCTCCGAGAAGATCCTCGACTTCCGTATTCTCAAAATGATTGAGAGGAGTGTCTCACAAAATATCATATGACTCTCCAAAGTTTTCTGCAGTCTGTTTGCGTGCCTGTTCAGCTTGTTGCTCTGCATAGCTAGCATCTTGTTCTCGATGATTTTCTTTGGGGCGACGAATACCTTTTGCGGGCATGGAGAAGGGCATAAAAGAAGATAAAATCTCAGTAGTGAGACAACCTTACTAAATCGCTTTCGAAATCTTCATTGCTCATAAAATCGCAAATGAAGTTTCTCAAGTGATTAAGCATAAATAAGTCATCCAATGAAATATAAAAGACACAAATTTCATTGGTGGCTTATATATAATTCTATGACAACCGTAAACAGATGCAAAAAACCAGAATAATTGCAGAATATTTTCTTGTCTCTTGCGTAATTTATGGTCTATTAGGTCTGAAGTAGCGTTGTAATTGGAGAAAAATTGGGTATTCTGGAAACTACATCCCGTCATCGCGTGAATAATGTTTCCACTCTCCACTTTCAACTTTCAACCTGCTCACATGCTTTCCCTCAACCATATCTCCGTCTCTGTTCAAGAAAAGGAAGTCGTCACCGATGTGTCTCTTGATTTTTCTGTTGGCAAAAATTACTGCTTGCTCGGCAAAAATGGTTCAGGTAAATCTTCACTCGCTTTGGCGATCATGGGGCATCCACACTATAACATCACGGCAGGTGAGGCGACGATCGACGGCGAAGCCTTGAACGACATGACCCCTGATGTGAGAGCACAAAAGGGTATCTTCTTGGCCTTTCAAACGATACCTGAAATCAAAGGTGTCAAAGTATTTGAATTTTTGCGTACGATTTACAACATAGCACACGAGACCAAAGAAACGTTTGTAAGTTTCAAAAAAATAATTCTTCCCCATTTGGACCTCCTCAGTATCGATAAGGAGTTCTTGCGAAGAGATCTCAACGTGGGCTTTAGTGGAGGCGAAAGAAGAAAATTGGAACTTCTCCAATTACGTTTGCTCAAACCAAGATATATTTTTTTGGACGAAGTAGATAGCGGACTGGATGTAGACGCGTTCAAAGCAGTTGCGAAACTCTTGGCAGAAACCGCAGGTACAGAGACCTGTTTGATTATTATCACGCATTATTTCACGATACTCGAGTATATCTCGGTCGATGAGGTGATTGTCTTGCAAGAAGGCAAAATTGTCGCACAAGGTGATATGTCCTTGGTGGAGCGTATCAAACAAGAGGGGTTTGGGGAGATAGGACAGTAAAAATTTCTATTGACATTATACATAATATATGTACTATATTTTTTGTTGTTCATTAAAAATAATCAAAAAATACATTGATACGTATGGAAAATTCTACTTTAAGTTTCATTAATCCCCAAACCACCTGGGCAGTTATATATAAAAGATCATTTGGTCGCATAACCTTCTCCAGTCTGATGTGGTTCCTCCTGACGTGGCTATTTTGGAAAAGTATAGTCGGTCCTGCACTTGCATTGTGCGTAATATACGTACTCATAGTACACGAGCTGGGACATGCGATAGCGATGTGGATGCAAAGGATTCCGATTCAACCCATCTCTTTCTTTGTGATGGGTGCTGCAGTCAAGCCGCTCCTGCCCAGCAAAAACCTCTATGATAGGACAGTTGTCGTCCTAGCGGGTCCTGCAACAGGTTTATTGTTCCTGCTCATCGTGGGATGTTGGTATGTTATGTTTCCATCACCAATGTTGTTAGCTGTTTTGGCTATTGCCATTGGTATCAACTGGATTAACTTATTACCGTTTCCTCCTTTGGATGGTGGGCATGTCTGTTTCGCATTTCTGAGGTCATTTTGGAGGGTGTCCTACAATGTATTTGCCAATATAGCTCTGCTAGTTATCGTTACCTATATTGTTTGGAAAATTTTTGGGACGGAACACAACACTTCTCCTTCTTCAGCTACAGAGGCGAAGGGGTTCACATCATTATTTTTCCCCCACTGGTTTGACTTGATTGCACTGGCTTCTTTTGTGCTCTTGTCGTGGGTGGTGGATATAGCGAACATGAACATCCTCAAAAAGTGCTCGCATGACCAACTGACATCGCTTGCCCGTGAAGGGTTTCAGTCACCCGTTAAACAAATGGACAAAATGCCAGTGATGAGTCACAAGCAGTTGCTCATCACCTTCAGTTGCTATGGCATTCTTTTCATAGGCTACTGGTGGATTATACAATTGTTGCCTACGATTGCTGAGGCAATCAAACTCTTACGATAGATATGCATATCTGTCTGGCTCCAGGAATTCCTGGAGTTTTTTCTTTGTGTCTTCAAAAAAATCATGTAAGTGATATTTTTTGATTGACACAATGACCCCTTATCTTTGATAAGGGGTGCTCATCCTTCATTCTCTCCCCAAAATAATATATATTCTTTTGGAGGCAAGAATTATCCCACAGCTTCCGGCTTGTTGGGTTCTTCACCATTGGATCGACAAGAAAATATATTGTATACAGACTTGACATTTATGTCATAATAACTATACAGGAGGTAATCAATAAAGAATACTCTACATTCACTTTATCTCTTACGTTTTCCCCTCATGCGTACCTTACTTCTAGCAGGCTTTCTCTCTATTTTCTTGAGTAGCTCGTTGGTGAGTGCTGCGAGCAACGATGAGTATGTAGACTATATCGAGCAGTATTGTGATGATATGCTCGAGCTTCGTCGTTGTGGCACTTTCCAGCCGGTGGCGGTCAAAGTACAAAAACAAGCTAAAGCATTGCTTGCACGTTTTGTGACGATGCAAGATTCTATTGAAGAGATCGAAGATTTCATACCACGTTTGGAGGAGCAATACGAGGAGACGGATAATCGCGTGGTGAAATTCGCTGCCGCATACTATATTGCCTATCTAGAAACCTACCTAGATCAATATCATGGTAGTGATGACGAAGACGATCTTTTTGCAAGTTTGTTTGAAGACCTCGATGTGGATTTTTTGGATACGCGTAGTTCAACAAGACGTCCTGTGCAATCTGTAGTACTCAAGAAGAAACAATATGATGATTTTAATGATAGTCTCAGTAGAGGAACATACCGTGAAAGAGCAGTTTCCTACCGTGAGATCACTCGTAGAGAATGAGGAAGTATAGAACGTGTACGTTCAGATCAAAATGATGTGCATATCTCCAAAAAAACAATTACCAAACAACGCTCAGTGCTCCAACTTATGATAGAAGCAGAAGATGAAGACGGCCATCCCGCAACTGAGAAAAAAGGCTATCGCATGGTAGCGGTCTTGGAAGATGGTGATGATGAAGAAGTGATTGCGATGCGTTATGATCACTATGATAACGAACGATACTTTGCGAGAGCAATCGATACAGAGTGGTATGATGAAATTTCGTTCTATCTGTTGTGTGAGGATTGTGGTGGTGATCGTTTTGGGTATCCAGGAAGTCGACGCAATCGGGACGTAGCAGATGAGGTGACGTATCAGTTGGATACGGATGATGACTACTACGATGATGATGATGACGATGATGTGTATTATTGCTATGATCGCAACGACAGAAGATATAGATGCAATCGCAATGACAGCCATATCCATCGTCGTAGCAATGATGATGGCTACTGTTATGATCGCTATGACAACAGATATAGATGTGATGATGAGTACAACAACGATAATGACTATCGTTATGATAAACTTTCTTTGCAGCAATTAGTGGCTTCTCCAAGTAGACCTTCTGGTCAGTTTCAGGTAGAAACAACGCTCACATTCACCAATAACAGCAACAGATCATTGCTTATCAACGTGCGTGATTTCAATTTCTCACTACGCTCATACAAAGAAGGAGGAGCACTCAGTTTTGGCTCAGTAAATAATGAATTACGTTGTGGTGGAGTAGCTGTTAGCTCAGTAACGTTGTCAGCAAATCAATCTTGTACCCTTACCACTACCTTCTCCAACGTCAATGCGAGAGAAGGTGAACAACTCTTTGTCCAAGTGCAGTATCAAAGCAATGGCTACCATAGCAATAGTATAGCTACGCAAACCATTTGGCCGACATATCAACAAGCTCAACCTGTACCACCCGTGCAACAACCAATCCAACAGCCTGTACAACCTTTGCCACTTCCCTGTCCTGACCTTTCTACTGCAGTGGGATCTTGGCAAGCATCGACGATGCCTGGCTATGCACATTGCTACAGACAGAAATATCCTTGAAATCTTATTCCATTGCCCAATCCGTTGGACCCGAACTACGGCGGACCGTTTGAAATTTATAGTAATTAAAAAGCTTTACTTGCAATAAACACTCGCTATCAGTAGACTGTGAGTGTTTTTGTTTCCCCCTTTTCGCATGAGTGTTATCAAGGAGTGTATGATCACGGTAGTCCAAGCTATTCCCAAATGAAAAGTTGCATCGTATGCACAAGTTGCAGAACTTGTTCAAGCAAACTGTACCAAACGCGTCACTGCACAAGTAGTCGGTCGATTGCTTTCTGGTATGCCCAAATCTGAGCGATCTCGTCTTCCGTGGTGGAGAGTCGTGAATAAGCAAGGATTTATTAGTACGCTCAAACTGTGAGATAAATGATGGGAACAAGAAAAACTTCTTCGTGAGGAGGGCGTCCAAGTCATCAAAGGATGTATTCTGATGTCAGTGTTTGGTGTTCCACAACAGGAACTCTTTATGAACTATAGTGCACAACAAGCCTCATCTTGAGCAAATACGGAAGTCACATCTGAAGTAGTATAAGCATATATATGGTTATTTTTCTGTTTTATCCATCATCATAGATCATGAAGCAGTGTATGATTATTCATGGGGGTGACATCTTCGACACGCAAGAGCAATACTACACTCATCTCGAAGCACATGCATATGATCCCACAAAGCCAGAGAGACATAGATGGAGAACATGACTTCTGAAATCCATTAGTCATACGCATGAAGTATGGATGCCTGAAATGCCATGCAAATTCAATGCTACCTATAGAGCTTGGAAGATCCGATTTGAAAAGCATTTCCCCTATATCAATGAGGAAGAAATGACGTTAATTGGCTATTCACTGGGTGGATGGTTTTTGTGTAAACGATTGAGTGAAAACACCTTTCCCAAGCAAATTGCACAATTGCATCTTGTTGCATGATTGATTGAACGTATCGATGAAAAATGATCTGGTGATTTTGGGTTTGATCATAACTTGCTTGGTCATGTTGAACAACAATGTGATGAAATTTTCATCTATCATTCACGTGATGATGAGTATGTTCCTTATGTGCAAGCTGAACTTATGCAGTCACTTCTTCCCAAGGCTGAGCTCCTGACGTTTGAGACGAGAGGACACTTTTTCCAACCAGCATTACCTGAGTTGTTGGAGAGGATGAAGGTGTATGGGAGATAAGAGTTTTCTGTAGTTATTCTTGGTAAGTGATCTTGTAGAAGTTAGTATGTACGTCGTAACTCTCCCCTTGCCCTCCCTAATTTAGGGAGGGAGGCGTTTGGGATGGTGATTTTAGAACGTATACTACTTCTCATGATAATCGAGTATCGACGTAAGCAAAAAATAATTACGACCTATGCGAGGAGTATGAGAATCAGTATGACGTATGCTGAAAAGTTGTTACGAATGCAATTGAAGGCCAAACAATTTAACGGTTTGAAATTTCATAGACAAAAGCCCTTGTTTGTCTATAAGGACGATATAGGGAATGATAGACGAGTGATTGCTGACTTTTATCATCATCCAAGTAGAGTAGTTATTGAAGTAGATGGAGGTATACACCGTCTTGAGAGTGTTCAAAAGCGTGATATGCAAAGGACGCAACAACTTCATCAACGTGGATATGTGGTTGTCAGATACACAAATAACATGGTGATCTCAAACGTGGATGAAGTGATTAGGTATCTACAACACACTATTAACGAACGTTTAGAAACGTTGAAAAATTAAACTATAAACGTACCTATTTAAGTCAGCGTACATGGTCATATATTTCAATGAAGCAGAGCAAAACATTATTCTTTAGTCTTATATGAAGAGGAGAGAAACATTGTTCTTTAGTCTCACATGAAGAGGAGAGAAACATTGTTCCCCTCTCATTGAGAGGGGACGCAGGGGAGTTATGCCCGAAACCAACTTTACTTTATTATACCAGATGAAACTTTTCTTGGCATCTGCACT
>CAZWFZ010000010.1:0-12609 GCA_964633455.1 uncultured Candidatus Peribacteria bacterium
CCAAGAAGGCCAAAAAGGCCAAAAAGGAAATAAATCCATTCTCACTGGCTTCTGCTGAAATCAGCATGATAAACAAGATCCCTAACAGGACCCAGAACCATACTGCGGCTCCAAACAACAAGATTTCAAACATAATTAAATAGTTTTGCTAGTTAACAATAATTTTCAATACTTCATTTTTTGTTAGGCAATTTTTGCACGTTCAATTTCGGCGTACATATATACGATACGATTGACACATGCATCCGCTGCTTCATCCAGATTTTCATAGATGATGTCGGTGCCGGTCAGTCCCGAAGAAGAATTTATGAGGACTAAATGCATCGGATAGTTATACTTCCTGAGGATACGAACAACTTCCGGCACAGAACCTCCCTGTTTACCTGCACCAGGTATCAACAAAGGTACTGGATTATCTGCAAATTGCGCAATCACATTTTTAAAGTGAAATACCGATTCTGGACGATCACTTATACCTACAACAGCCCCCACATTGGGATACTGCGACGTAAGTTCAGTGATCCATTCTGCTACGTGTAGATACAGAGGAAACCCTGATAGTCCCATAGGCTTCGTTTGCAAACGATTGCTTCCAGGATTTGAGGTCAGACAAAGTACATACGCACCCTTAGTTGGGTCTTGAAGAAACGGCAGTACCGAATCATCACCCATATAGGGATGCACCGTGATCGCATCGAAATCCCAGCCATTGAGAATATCATTAGCGTAGTTGGTACTACTCTTGCCGATATCCCCACGCTTGGCATCGCCGATGGTGACGGTATTGGTCAGTAGATTTTGACCTTCGTTAACTTGATTCAAAATGAAATCTAATTCAGCGAAGCCCTTAAAATGCTTTTCAAATCCACGCGGGCGGTTCATACGCTCATAAAACCCTAGGTTGGGTTTAATTGCCCCTATGGGAATTTTCCTCTCGTTTAATCTCTCCATCACTGAATAGATGTAACTCGCCCAAGGGAGTCGATTACCTTGATAGCCACTTTCGTTACCCAGTGTGTGTAAATCTAGTCCAAGGCACAGAGATGAGGTGTTTGCTTGTAGTTTCTCTCGAAACGTCAGCTCTTTCCAGTTTTTATTCATAATTTACTTGTTTAAAATTTTTTGCATGATGTGAAGGTACTTCCTGCTCACTCGAAAGAGAAAACAGAAAATCGTGAAAAATCGTTATACTTATTGTGAATAATAAGTCAATATGAAAGTATATCTTGTTAAAGAGCATGAAATAGGTAGGTTTAGACTATATTTATATGCACTTATCGCTCATGCGTAGCCAATTTCCAGTATATATTTCCTCTGGGGAAAATTTCATCGCCGACCCTGTCCAGCTCGCTACCTATCAAAAAAAATATGCACGATCGGACGATGGATGCTTGCAATATGTGACTGGAGTGATTCGTAACGAGGTCGGTGCAGTCTTGGTTGGGTACAACAAAAAACATCACAACCGACAAATCCCTTCAGGAAAAGTCGATGCAGGAGAGACGTTGGAAAGTACCCTTGCTAGAGAACTCCAAGAAGAAATACATCTTGAAGTCACGCAGGCGAAACTGCTCGGCAACAGCAAAGTCATCTACAATGGCATGGTCCGAGAAGGACATTTTTTCGACACAAAAATTTCTGGTACACTCCAAGCACAAGAACGCGATACGATGGAAGAGTTCAAACGAATATCATTTATTCCTGCAGACAATTCCCTTGGTCGATGACTGACCGATGGAACAATAAGTATTACTGATGAAGGAGAAATTTTGCGTACGCGACATATGTTTGCTGAGCTCTATCGGTTACTCAATTTCCCTTGATATCATGCACTTATGCAACAACGCGTCATCGTACCACCAGACACAGACCAACAGAATAATTACCTTCAAGTTCGAGATAGTCCTTCAAATACGTTAGTAGTTGAGTCACTTAGATAAGCTGTTTCTTTTTTTCTAGGATATATTTGTATAGTTCCAAATCATCATTCTGCTCATCCTCAATGTCCTTATCCACATCAAGTGCTTGTATAATTTCATCATACAAGTTGGGAGAAATAATATCGTGGTGCAATGCGCTTGATAAATTCTGCTTTGTTTGGATACTAGTTTGGGCAAATCACTCACGAAACTGATTTGATAATTGAAGATTCCTCTCAACAAATCTCAACATCCAATCTACTACCTGCTTCTTCTGTTCAAGAGACACATTAGGTAAGCCCAAAAAATCATCAAGCTGATCTTCTGAAAGAGCTATAGTGCTCGTCATGATAAGTTGCTCTATGAGATACTCAATGTGCTCCTGTACATCTAAATAGTTGTTAAAAAGTTCATTATTTTCTATACACTGATCTAACACATGATTATCAGGTAGTGGTTTATTTTGCTCGCTAGCTTCCAACACACGACTTGCGTCTGCAAAAAAATTAATAAACTTTCTATGCGCCTCAATGTAGTGTGTCATTATCTTGCGACTATAGGTGAGCAACGTTCACATTCTCTGATAATTATGTGCATTCACTCATTGCATGAGGAGTGATTTCATCAGCTCTTGCGTCCTATGTATAGTCGTCATCAACAAGGGGGGATCCAAAAAAAGATTGAGGGGGTTTTGGGCACATGCATCGAAATCTAAGGTTTCTGTCTTCATTGAGGTTTTTTATCCATAAAATAGCATACTTTTTATAAATATTTATGTAATAAAGTCAAGCTTCTCATAAAGAACCCTGAAACGCGATTTTTTTGGTGATTCCCCACACAGGGATTGTTCTTCCCTCCAAAAGAATATACATTCTTTTGGGGAGCGAACAAAAAGAAAAGGGCCGTGCATGCACGGCCCTTGGAAAACGTTTTTTTTGATTCTTTCTGCCTAGCCCCTAACTACACAAGATAATAATAATCACGAAGATAAAGGCTAAGACTAGAGCAAGAGGAATCCATCTGGTTCTCATAATATCATATTTTTGATGTTTCTTCTATATTCTTATTTTTGAATAAGTCAATACTAAATATACCTAAAATATGACTTGATTGTTGAGAAAGCTTCGCTACAGTGATGCTCACCAAAACGTTTCATTCTTGGTAGTATCCATGCTTATTGACCTCGTCCGTGACTATCCAGCAGAAACCATCACTACCCTACGCAACGTATGGAAAGAGGTTTTGCAGTTCGTAGCTACGCAACACGACCCCAAGAAAATGGTCTCCTTTTTGAACAAATGTGCCATCATCAGTATCGATGACAAAGCACAAATTGTCTATCTCGGCATCCCCAATGAATTTGTTTTGCAACAGGTCAAAAAGTTTTTCAAAAAATCTATCGAACAAGCTATTCACGAAACATTCCACCCTGCCTATCAAGTAGAGAATGTTATCTATACTGATTTCCAAGACGGGAATCATCCACTTCAACTAGACCTAAAACAACTCTTAGATATCAAGGAAAAAACAGTTCTCAGTGATCCCACGATCAAAGCAGATCTCCATCAACAGTTTGGTATTTTATTCGAACGCAAATTTCGTTTTGATAACTTCGTCGTAGGCGCACACAACCAACTCGCCGTCAGTGCTGCGCAAGCATTGTGTGACGCTCCAGCAGAAAGCTACAATCCCCTCTTCGTGTATGGCGGTGTGTGACTCGGCAAGACGCATCTCATGCAGGCTATCGGTAATGAACTCATGACACGTTATCCTGATAAGACTATTGTATACTTCCCTGCAACCAAATTTATTGACGAAGTAGTCTTTGCACTCAAAAAAAATCAGCTCGATACCTATCTCCAGAAACTCAGCGCCGTAGATGTATTGATGTTGGATGATGTACAATTTCTCGCGGGCAAAGAAAAGACACAGGAGATTTTCCATAATATTTTCAATGAGTTTATGAGTACGGGGAAACAACTTATTTTCACCAGTGATCTCCCACCCAAAAGCATCACCCTCCTCGAACCCAGGTTGCAAAGCCGCCTGAGTCAAGGCCTCGTAGTAGATATCAAGGTACCCGATCGAGAAACCAGAGTAGCTATTTTGCAAACGAAACTCCGTACCAAAGATGAGGAACTTGATCCAGAACTCGTCGAACTCCTCGCCAACAATATTTTTACCAACGTCAGAGAACTCGAAGGCGCGCTTACGGTGTTGTTGACGAGAAAGAAATTACTCAAACACGAACTCACGCGTCAAGATACTTTTGAAACGCTTGCTTCTCTTGGATTCGATACGATAGATGCAAGCACTTCTGTGCAAGCTACCACTGCACCAAGCAACGGTCCCGTCTACTCACAGAAACAACAATTTGATCATATCATCGAACGCATTGCGACCCAGATGGACCTCACCGTTGAGGCTATCATGAGTGAACAAAGGACACAAAACATCTCCAATGCCAGACAAGTAGCTATGTATATCGCCAAGACACATTTCCATTGGACACTCGAAAAGATTGGATCCTACTTCAACAAAAATCACGCCACCGTCATCTATGCAATCAAATCATTTCAACATCACATGGCGAAAGATCCTCAACATCGACAAGCAATCATCACTACGGTGCTCAAATAAAATAAATAATTTATTCATACGAATCCATGACCACACAAGTTCTTTTTGACAAAGCAGTTCTCACCACCTATTGCAAAGAGCACAAGCTCCCTGCGTTTAGGCAAAAGCAAATTCAGCAAGCCATCTTCAACGAATCCATACTTGAGATAGATGAGATTACTACGTTGTCGAAAGATCTACGCGAAGAGCTCAAACAAGCATTTGTGATCAATTCATTGGTGCTCGATGAGGTCGTGGATAGTGATGAGACAACGAAATTTTTGTTTCGTCTGCCTGACGGCAATGTGATTGAAACCGTCCTCATGTATCACCGACATGAGAAGGAAACCAACGTAAGTACGCGTAAGATACTGAGGTCTTGGACAGATCACCACATCACGGATGCTACTCATACGCTCAATAGAATTACGATTTGCATCAGCTCGCAAGTCGGATGCGCCGTAGGATGTATTTTTTGTGTGACCGGCAAGTTGTGATTCAAGAAAAATCTGTGACGACAAGAAATTGTCATGCAACTTTTGTATGCAAATAATTTTATCAAAACCAAGTTCGGCAAAAAAGAAGATGGTACGTGGAATCGCATCAGAAACGTCGTCTTTATGGGTATGGGAGAGCCATTGCTCAACTATGACAATATGAAAACCAGTATCGAGTATATGCTCGCCCAAGATGCGTTTGGGTTGTCCAAAAGACATGTCACGATCTCCACTTCAGGTGTAGCAGCCTATATTGATAAGCTCGTCACGGACGGTATTGATGTCAGGCTTGCGCTCAGCCTCCACGCCCCCAATCAAGAATTACGTCAAAAACTTATTCCGATGATTGCGAAAAAATGGCCCATCGAGGAACTGATGAAAAGCGTCGATGGGTACGAATCTGCGACGGGCAATCGCATCTTCTACGAATACATCATGATCAAGGATATGACAGACACCAAAGAAGTGGCTCATCAACTAGGGAAACTCTTGCAGGACAGAAATGCGCACGTCAATCTCATTCCCTATAATGAAAATCCTGCTATGCCAGATCTCGTCACAAGTGAATTCGACAAAATTCTCAGCTTCAAAAAAATCGTAGAAAACTACGACGTCACGGTCACCGTTCGTGACACCCTCGGCAGAAACGTCAAAGGCGCATGCGGTCAACTCGGCTACGAAAAAGTCATGAAAGCCAGAATTGAAGATATGGAAAATCGTCATTCTGAGGCGTAAACCTAACTGTTCCCTCCCTGTCAAGGGAGGGTGAGGGTGGGTTTTATTGTTCTCTTTTCCTTCGCTCTCAAAGCAACTCTCTCAGATATATCTGCAATTACCTTATCCAGATTCATAAGTACTTCTTCATTGGTGTATCTCATCGTTATAATCCCTCGGTTGACAAGATTGCTATCTCTTTTTTTATCGTACTCATCGCTCCCTTCGTGCGATACTCAATCCACTTCAATTACTAGTTTCAACGCACTGCAATAAAAATCTGCAATGTACGGTCAAAGCAGTTTTTGTCTTAAAAACTTATATCACAACGGTCTGATTGAAAGACATGTTTTCCAAAGAATTTTTTCTGGATACGTAGGCACCATACGATTTTTGCGTGCGTACATTTTATTCTTGAAATCATAGGGCACGAATGAAAGTGGTTTTATGGTTGTAAGAATACAGATATAAAACCCCCCATAATCCCCCCTTGACAGGGGGGAAACCAATTGTGTTATCTCAAAATCAGTACTCCTCTTCACACTACTTGCTCTGCTCTACGATAGGCAGGGAGGATTTCTGTGGTTCGTCACAGCGACTGTGCGTGCGATGCGATAGCATCGATCATGTGTGTGCCGTCGGGATAGACGGGAACGGTCATCACGATAGGGAGTTTACCCAGTGTCTGTGCGGTGACGGTCAGGAAATTTTGATAGAGAAAAATTATATCTTGTTTGATCTGCGCGAAACGTTTGGGATCACGCTGAACGTGTACAAAGTTTGATTTGGTCATCACAGGTCACAGTCGTCACTCGGTGACTACGACAGACGTTGCACGAATGAAAGGCTTGGTGACAGGCTCAGTTGCATCATGTTTGAAAACCGTCATCTTCGCATCGGTAGCATACGCAGATGCTTTCCACCACGCAAGATTACCTTTGACAGACGTGATCAGGATATCAGAACCAATCGTGTGATACCCGCATGCATTGGCGACAAACAAGGTCGTTCAAAATCCACAAAAGGGGTCCCGCACGGTGATGTCGTCCTGGGTGTTGATTAATCACACTCCTATATTCACCAAGGTTTGTGTCAGTTTGGCAGGCATCATACCTATTTGCATACCACGCATCGGCTTTTCTATATCAAGTGTCGTATAACGGTCAATGTTTTGTCGTCCCACCATGTGTACAAGCTCATTTCCGAAGACCAGAATTTCTACCCCCTTCTGTTTGATCTCGAGATCTGCACCCACTATATCTACAATTTTGTATCTTCTGCAACTCGTTTCTTTTTTTGCTCGACGCGCAAAATCTTCATCGTTGGTTCACAACAAAGTGGCAGTTGATAAGAGTTGTTTTGCTTCATCACGAGAAATTGTTGTACCTCGCTTGGCAGCAGATCACAAACGAGCGCTACGTCACGCTAGCTCTTGCTCAGTAATATGCTCGCAGGAAAGTATCGCTCTCGGTGATTTGTACACAACCGTACACTCAGGAAAAACAACGTCGATCTCCAGACGTGCAAGTTCGCTATGTATTCACGTAATCAGTATCCACTGTGCCTTTGCCATATTAGTTTTGTTGTGAAAGAATGAGGCTATGTAAGGTCTGTTGTGCTGTGACAAGTTGGTTGTCTACGCCTCCAGAAAGATACCTTTCAGCATCAAATACCACTTCAATATCGGGCACCAATCCTTCGTGATCTTCGATATGATTCCCATTTGGAGTATATCGTTTACCTACGGTATATTTGAGGAGTGAACCATCAGGCAATTCATGTAACGTTTGAATAGATCATTTACCAAAGGTTTTTTCTCAGACAAGTTTTGCATCACCACGTTCACGCAAAGCCGCAGCGACAATCTCTGAAGCCGATGCAGTAATATCGTCTATCAAGACAACCAATGGTTTACCTTGGAGATAGGCGTATCCTTTGGAAGTGAAAGTTTCTGTAGGATAGGAGAGATATTTCGTCTCCGTCACGACGGTTTCCTTGGGCAAGAAGAATGAAGCAAGCTCTGAAGCCATCGGTAGATATCCTCCACCATTTCCTCTCAAATCCAAAATCACCCCTTGTGCAGATGATGCAAATTCATCCACTACTGCCTTGAAACTTCTCTTGGTATCATCACCAAATACCGCTACTTCTATATATAATTGCTGGCTACCTGATCGATCCATAATTTCTCCATGCACAGAAGGTACCACGATAGTATCTCTGATCGCCTCGATTTGTATGACTTTGTCTGCACGTTCTCTAAAGATAGTGAAGGTCACTTTGGAACCTTTGGGACCACGCATTTTTTTGACTGCTTCTGGCAAGGTCAAACTATGCGTATCTTCGCCATCTATCTGAATAATGAGATCCAGGGGCTCTATACCCGCCTTGAACGCAGGACTATTTTTGAGGACCTCCTCGATCAACACGCCTTGGTCCTTTTTGACCACGACCGCCCCAATCCCCTCAAACTCTTGCTCACCCTCCAATTCTTCATCGAACATCTTGTTTTCATCTACGGTCATATACGACGTATAGGGATCTCCCAATGCATCAACATAGCCCTTGAGTGCATATTCTTGCATCTTCTGAGCATCAATTTTGTCTTGGTAGATATATTGGTTGGTGAGTAGGTCAAAAATAGTGCGTTCCTTGGCCTGCGTAAGAGCGTTGCCACTGCCTCAGAGATTGCTAATTTGCTGTTTGAGATCTTGGACCAGTGGATGGAGATCAATTTGTTGACTACCAATCAATTGTGGTCCACCTGGGAAATAATTAAAAAATGCTAGCGTGAGCACAAACATAGCTCATACACCGCATATCAAGCCCCATATAAATCCTGAAACTCTTTTCATCTGCAATTTATTCATAAAAAGTCACATTGGCATAGTGGGCAAGTATCTTGCTATGTTCTACGAAGACAACATCAAGCGTAGTTTGTTTGGTGGTTGGGTAACGATGCGTATAGTGTTCGATAGTCCTTTGAAGTGCTTGGAGTTTGTGAGGCGGGATAAAATCGAGCAAATCATCACGCGAAGACACATCCTTGACCTCTACAATAACGCGAGATGTTCCACGCTCTACGACCAAATCTAGCTCACCTCCACGGATCGTGAAGTTTTGGCAGCATATACGTCGTCCTTGCTGACGGTACCGCTGAGCTACTAAATGCTCGGATTGGCGTCCTTTTTCCCTAGTATCTCCTCATTGGTTACTCATATTAGATATTGAATTACCGCATAAAATCAATATTAGCTTGTACAGAGAGTATTGTCCCCACTCCTCTCCTTACCGTCAGGACCGAAAGTTCCCTGAAACTTCATTTCCATACAGGTTTCTTGGAGATTTACTAAGAATATCTACAGAATATTTGCAAGTAATTTGGCGCATTTTCTTCTTCCTCACCCACTTCTATGGAAACGATAACTGTCCTCGATCGATTGATCAATAAGTTATATAAAATAAAGGGCCCCCTCCCCGAGGGCATCAATTATGGCAACAAAATTGTCTACAAAGATGATGAAGGTAAAGAACAAGTCGGTGTTGTTTTGTGATATGATCAACCCACCCAAAAAATTGGGAACTTTGTGTATCCCCTCACTGGGCAACAAGCAGACTTATTTCAAAAATATCAGCAGACCGCATTGACGCTCTTTGATACTTTCAGAGTACAATTCAAAAAAGAATTTCCTGAGTCTGTTCCCGTCACGGCGAGAATGAACCTCCAAGGAAATACCGTTTATTTTTACTTTTATGCGGAAGTAAGATTCAATTTTGCAGAGTTCGTCAAACGCTTTAGACAAGAGATTGGCTACAATTTCTTTTTGTATCAAGTAGGTGCGAGAGATAGAATAAGACTTGATCCCAGAGCTGATGGCATGTTTTGTGCAAGTGGTCATGGGTTTGGTTTGGACTGCAAAATGTACAGACACCCTATGCCCAATGTAGAAACTGATGCCATCATGGTCCAACAACTCGAAGGGAGAGATGTTGAAAAACTCAAATGATTGTGTGGTAAACTCAAATGCTCCCTCAACTACGAAAAAGAGGTCTATACCGAAGAGGCACAGAAATATCCTGCGAAATGATCCTATGTCACCTATGAACAGAAAAAAATGATTTGTATCTGATACAATATCTTGACTACCGAAATCAAACTCAAAAACGAAGAGCCCTTCCAAATTATCAAAGTAACACTCAATGAATTCCTCAAATACGGCAAAGTAATTTCATCTCCCCCTCCGTATCAGCCTAGATATTCTCACAACTCCTAACCCTATTTACCTTATTCCTTACGATGACCCAAGTTGAAATTATACTCCGATTACTTACTACGCTCGTCTTGGTGATGGCTCCTGCTTTGTGGATTATTAGACGTTATTTTCCACAAGTTATTGCTTTGTTCCAAAGTCTCCTTGCCAAATATTCCCAATGGAAAGCGCATCGTGATGATGAAGTAAGCCTCCAACAGCCACTGCTCTGAGAGACCTGAGAGACCTTATCTCCTTCTCTTGCACCAGACACTGTTGCAGAAGAAAAAATAAACATTGAAGATATGACTCCTCTCGAAGCACAAGAAGTAATCACCAAAAAGCTCAGTGAAAGAGACGCACAGCTACTAGAAGCACTCAAGTTTGAGGCACTTTCTCACAAAGAGAGAGGAAAACTCGATTTGTACGAAAAGAAATTGATCGAATGATTGGCACTAGATAGTGAAAACTATGAACTGATGCAACTGCTAGGTGAACATTATTTCAATGCAGGGAATTTTATCAAAGCGCTGAGTCTGCTCAAAAAGGTCATCAACAATCAAGCTGACAATCACAAGGTGATCCGACAAATTGGGCAAATTTATTTGAGCCAAGGGGAGCAAAGTACTGCTAAGCTCTTGATTGAAAAAGCAATTACCCTCAAAGATGATAATCCAAAATACCATATAAGCATGGTAGAGATCCACTACGAAAACCAAGATATCAAACAGGCCATTCGTTCTATGGAAAAAATTCTCAAATTGAGACCTACTAATATCGACTATCTCCTGACTATAGCAACGCTCCACGAAGAAAACGCAGAACCTTCCAAGGCAATGAGTTATTATTCCAAAATAATTGAGCTTGACCCTATGCATGAGATAGCTAAAAAGGCAATTAGACGTTTATCCTCCTAATATTCTTTCGTTCCA
This sequence comes from uncultured Candidatus Peribacteria bacterium, assembly GCA_964633455.1. Classification (GTDB taxonomy): domain Bacteria; phylum Patescibacteriota; class Gracilibacteria; order Absconditabacterales; family Absconditicoccaceae; genus CAYUST01. The sequence goes on from CAZWFZ010000010.1 coordinate 10,932, forward strand.
TGTCAGCAAGAACTAGAAGCAAAGCAGTAAGTATTTTTGTTATCATTGTGATCGCTATGTTACTCTTTTCTGTGATGTGAGTGATGGTATTATATCTCAAAGGTCCTGTAATGCCTGCACAAACTGCAGGACTCTCCGGCACCAATCCAATACCTCCTGCACAAGACACAGGTCGTGTACTCTACCAAGCTCCGACGGTGGAAGTCGCGTCAGGTGAAACTAACACCGGTACTCTACCCGATCAACCCACTGCTTCCACATGAAACTAGTCGTCGATGTTCAACAAAGATTTGCTAAAATGCGCGCTCATACAGCAACGCATCTTTTGCATGCCGTACTTGATGACATGCTCTGAGGCACCAAACAAGCATGATCATTGGTAGAGCAAGACTACTTGAGATTCGACTTCGCAGCCAAACAACCGTTGTCCAACGAACAGCTCGCTACTATAGATAGCAAAATCAACCACTGGATCGCGCATAGCCTCACGGTCACTACGACAGAATGCGCCTACGCAGAAGCTACCAAACTTTGAGCAAAAGCATTTTTTGAAGATAAATATGGTGATGTTGTGAGAGTGGTTAGTATCCAAGATACCGATATAGATTTGAAATCCATAGAGCTCTGTGGAGGTACGCATGTGACCAATACCAATCACATCGGTGCTTTCAAGATCGTCGAGCAAGAAGCAGTCGCTTCTGGTGTGAGGAGAATCATTGCTGTCACGTGACCCAAAGTTGCCATGCAGGCACACACCCTCGAAAAAGAACTCCATGCCCTAGCTGAGAAACTCGACTGCCAACCCAAGCAACTTACCGAGAAACTTGATAAAGTTCTCAAGACCTATACCGAACAACAAGCTACTATCGAACAACTCACGACGCAACTCGTGGGAACAGCTCTCGCAAAATTGAGTGCGCACAAAATTGCAGATGACGTCCTCGCCTATGACTGTACTCCTCTCGCTACTTTCGCATTCAAAGATATTGTCACGCAAGCCAAAACCTTGCGACCTGACACCAACCTGTGTCTCTATGCCGCCTCTGGCTCCTTTGCCCTGCTCTTCCCCGGTGGTTGAGCCAAAGCCTTCGCAGACACCGCCAACCTCAAAGGCGGCGGCTCTGATACGTTGGTACAAGGAAAAGATGCAGAGATTAAGGGGAAGCTCAACAAATAAAGTTGATATAATCATATATTGACATTATACACAAAATATGTATACATTTTTGTCGAAAATTAACATTAAATCAAAAATATGAATCAACAAATTTTAGTGGATCAAAAACTGATCTCGGACATGCACATCGTTGCGGAATTAACCAAAAACAAGTATGTTATAATGACCGCTCGGTTGAGCAAAAAAGGAGAAGTCAGCTTCTTATCAGAGTTGAGTGTACCGAAACAAAAAAGTACAGCGTACAGTTCAAATGTTTCGTCAGATGCTCTTGCCGCAGAACTCATGTCTAGACAACTAGATCTAGATACGTTTGGATCCATGATCGTAATCTTCAAACGCTCTACAGACATGGCACTAACTCCTTCTGCTGTCGAGGCAAATACATCCTCAGAAATGTTGTTCTGCATATCAAACCAGAACGGAGAACTCAAGATGTTTCAAAAGAATACTCCCATTGAGTATACAGTTGATGCTCCTGATATGGACCGAAAAGCTTTCTGG
>CAZWFZ010000010.1:12709-16288 GCA_964633455.1 uncultured Candidatus Peribacteria bacterium
TTTGCGTGGAAATGAGGTTGGGCGGTGGCGGTGATACGTAAGTAGTCTGGATATGAGCGCTCCTGGGGGGCTATTTTTTCAAAAGCACGTTCGACTGCTGCGCTACCATGGAAGGTGAAACCACTCACTCCTGCTTTGCGTTTGAGGAGATGCTCGAAAGCCAACATACTTCGACTACTCGGAACAAGTGTATCGATATGTGCATCCAGGAAATAACGGACATCATGTTTGATTGCTTTGCGTACCATCGGATCTCTCGCGCCAAGCGTAGTTGCAAGATATTGTCGTAGTCTCACTTCCTTACATCGCAACGGGAAGTCAGGATGAAATGTTTTGCTATGTTGTTGTCTCGCTGTCAGTGTATACTGTTGCAAGAGATCTTGCAGACACATCTGGATGTTTGTTTGGTCTGCTCGTTGCGTGAGCACACCAATTTTACCGACGAGAGAAAATGGCAACACCTCTTCGAACAAATACGTACGAAACAAGGGAAGAATGTGCACTCATCAAGGAAAACCTTGAGGCAACTCCTGAGATCGTTGCAATTCGAGAAGTGGCGGAAGGATAATATGGGTCACGCCCTGCTCTGCTAATGTCTGTGCCCCTAGGAGACAACGATCTGCTCTAAGGTCGGACATTTTATCTCCCCATGGCCAATGTGATGCGTCCAAAAAAATATGATACGTATGCGAAAAACGCGCAAGTATGCGCCACAAGGGAAATAATGAGCTACCAGAAGTAAGTAATCCTATCTTCATTATAGAACCTTTGAAAAAGTCCTAAAAGTGCGCTTGCGTGCTTTTAGAGACGCCTGAAGAGATTCTTCAAGGAAGCGTCGTAAACTTGTCTCTCAGAGTATTTGACAAATCATGAGGCACTAGAGAAATACGTAAAACTTTGATTTTGCAGAGCTTCCTTATGTATTCGAAGGAGTAAGAGGACGCTCTTCGAGCAGACGCAAGTAGGATTTGAGTGGTGGAATCAATTGATCAAACTGCTGAGAAAATCTTATTTGATCCAATAACTGCATACGTTGAAGATATACTTCGAGTTTGAGGAGCAAGAGCTCATACTTATCACGATCACCTGCTAGCTTGGTATACAACAAGAGTTGTCTCGTTTGATCAATACTCGCAGTGAGATCTAATCTCGTTTGTCTGAAATAGTAGTTGAGAATTCACTTTATTCTCAAAAAAAGATTGGTTTCATAATCCTCTATGGCTGCCAAGAATTGTTGTTGTAGATCACTTACTTGCTGTTTCTTCATTCTCAATTGATCATCAACCGTGTTTCGATACGCTACATCTTCACCATCAGCTATATATGATTGTGCTGTTTCTCTTTGTTCATTGATATTCTGTATACTCAATGAAAAGTCACGAATATAGGCAAAGCAATATCTCTGCCCTGTTTGCAAGGTCACCACGATACTATTTCACTCTACCGAACAAAAATACTGATGCTCAAAATATCCCTGCACGGAGCCAGGTAAAAGGGCGTACGTTCATGCCAACGCACCCAGGATAAGGGGGATTATTGTACGTGCTTTTTTCATGTAGGTTTACTATAATCTTCAAATAAGATATTGAGAATAACTGCAATAGGGACCGCTAAGATGATACCAATGAATCACAAAATACTACCTCCTATTATCATACAAATCAGTATCAACAAAGGACTAATACCCAAGGTTTGATACATCACCATAGGCACCAAAATATTATTCTCAGACTGTTGAATCAATCGATACAAGCCCAATACAAACAATCCTCCTCGCCATCCATATCACAAAATACCCAGCAAGATAGCAGGTACCATACCCATAAATGGTCCAAGATAGGGGATGAATTCTGTCAGACCAGCAATCAATGCAAGAGTGAATTTATTGGGCAGATCAATACCAAACGCTCACAAAATTACTAGTCCCAACCACACAATAATACCAATTGCCAGACACAAGATTAACTGTCCCTCCAACCAAAAACCAAGTTTTCTATTGAGTTTGAGGAGCTTGAGTTCTGTATATTTTGCCCTCCCAGAAATACGTGCCAAGAAACGAATCACTCTTTCCTTCTCAATCGTAAAGAAGATAGACAAGATAAAGACCAAAAATACTTGGATAATCGCTGAGAAAAAACCACCCAATACTATGAAAGCAATACTACTTGCGTTTTTGATATATGAACTCCCAACGGTCACCAACTGCGTCATGTTTTGGAGTAAGGCTTGTTGGAAACTTGCTCCTCGATCATTATTTATCATCAACTCGATGAGCATATTTTTGAATCACAAAGGCAAACGACTCGAAAGAATAGTTTGTTCTATTCCTTGCGTTTGTAATACTTGTTGGAGATCATAGACTTTATCCAACAAGAGGTTGATAATATCTGCAATCTGTTGAACAACAAAAGGCACAACAATCATGACTCCAGACAAAACAAACAACAAGAGCAACACATATGCCAAACCAATAGCAAGACCTCTCGGCATTCCCCTATGAAAAAACTCCACCATATTATTCATCGCCATGGAGATGATGAATGCCGCTACGATGAGGTAGATAATCGTCAATGATTGAAACAGAAAATAACCCAACAAAACCACAACGACACCTACAAGCCAGAATTTTCGAATACGCTTTTGGTCGTCAGCATGCTCTTCAGAAACAGGCAACTGTTCATGCTCTTTTTGCAATTCTTCACTGAGTTGTTCTATTTCTTGGTAACTTTTGTACTTCCTTTGCTTCAGTTGTGTCATCCACGCATGTGCATGGTCACGGAAGGCTTTTCGATTGAAGAAAGTACTGTTCATTTGCGTCCATAAAAATAAGCTAAATCCTGGGTGCACCATTGTTTTCGTGTAGCGAGTATAGTTGTTTTATCTCCTGTTGCAATCAATTGTATCACCTCAGCAAAAGCGTCTTTGTGGAGACAAACGAAAGTTCTGGTTGGGATTCCTGACGTATCGCCTCCTCCAGCGAGATCATAAAATGCTCTCTTACACATATTTCTCATGACTGCTCTCTTGTCTACCTTGACTGGTAGTTGAAAGGCCCATTGACTGGGTTTATTTTGTAATTGACGTTGGGTCAAGAAGAGAAATTTTTTGCCACTGAGTTTCTGTCCACGACGCAACAATCGCTGGATATCTTGTGTTCTCAATCTCATGCGTTTAGCAATCATACGCGTACAAAAAATGAAAAACGAGGTTGGGAGATTTATGAAGCCAGTGATGCCTGTACTGCGAGATCAAAAGCCACATGTGGCTTGGAGACAGGGAGACGCGTCATTTTCCGCGCTGCGAGTAAACTACGTACTTGCACCAAATCATTTTGCTTCATTGCGCTATGTATTCGTGCTTCACACAAACGATCCCATTGGTCTGAGACAATAAATGCGTTGATATGCTCAAACGAGCTTGAAATGAATTGTTTGGTAGGCAAGGTAAGTTGTGCAAAATGGTGCGCCATCGTACTGAGCGTTTCTGCAGGTCGTTGCGCCATCTCTGTGGCTAAACGTGGACGACCACTGGCAAATGCCAAGATAAACGCACGTGATTCTGGTGTAAGTAAGGGATACT
>CAZWFZ010000010.1:16388-22372 GCA_964633455.1 uncultured Candidatus Peribacteria bacterium
TCGAATTGCACCATTTGCTCTTCTTCATCTACCTCCACTTTGAACATATGTGTCTTGCCCGTCATCTGACTCAAATCATACAGTGCTCTATAATCTTGTTGGATATAGGTACCAAGGAGACCATGGATTGCCTCCTCTAGCAACATAGTCTTGCCAGAATACATGGGGCCATTGACCAACAAAAAAGGAAACAACGCATGTTGCTGCTCTTTGTTTTGTGCAAAAAACTTCTCTATCACCATACGAACACGCGATTGAGCTGTCATCCACCCCTACCCAATAAAGTATCTCCACTGTAGCCAAAATAGGGGGAAAAGCGAGAGAAAGAAAGATGAATTTTTTAATCAGACTAGAGTGTAGATACTGATTACCCATATCTTCTCAAAGGTAAAATAGAGAGGAGAGAAAAATAGACTCTAGATCTGGTAAAATTGTTCCACAACACAAAAAACGATTTCATATTAAAATACAAAAAAGTATTGACATTGTCATATATATTGGTATACGATACTACATTTTCCTTTATTTGTTCCCCTCAGGCATGAATAACCGCTCTTCTCAAGCAGAACTTCTCCACACTCCTGCCCAGCAAGCATATATTGCTCCACTTGTTGCCGTGAGTGAAAGTCAACGGGGAAATCATATTGCCAAGGATATGCTCCATGCGCATCACCAGTTTGTCCAAAGACTAACTGAGTACACTGAGACGCAACAGCAACTCGATAGAGAAATGCGTCAGTTTTTTAGTTTGGTCTCCATGTTCCAAACACTAGATGCGCAAGAAATTGCACAACATAGCAATCTCGTCAACACCCTCAATACCAATAGTTCTCCGGAGGCGAAAGCATTTGCACTCAATACCACCGGCTCATCCAAAAAAGAACTCAACATACAAGAGCTCAAACATTTACACCAAGAAATTGACTGACTGACGAAACTGTTGGAGCAAAGAGCACATAGGTGATATGATGAACTCAGTACAGCATTACAACAAAAGTTGGCTACACTCGATGCAAAGACGCAGCCAGTGATTTTTTATGCGTTCCTCCACTTTCATGATCAGCACAATCAAGGAATCAAAGCCAGAATTGAAAATATAATCATCCATCTAACAACGCTGCAACATCTAGAAGACACCAAAACATCATTGGCGCATACGTATGAAAAAGTACATACGCATCTCCAATCACAAGTCACCCAAAAGAAAAGTTCTTCTCAAAAATTACTCCAACAAAATGAGCTAGCTAACACCGCTCCCCTGCGCTCATTGGAGGATCAACGAACAGAAATAGCTCAGGCAATGCAACATACTCCTGCATTACAGTGACCTATCAACAATCATCTTCAAAAAATCTTGCCATGAGTGGTTCGAGAGAACGCACTATCTATAATGCAAACAATTGAAGAAAGTGGGACAACTGAACAGCAAAAATTGCTCTACACCACCATCATTGAAGCACAAAAAACTATCGGCAATATGGATCCTCATTTGGAAACCGTTTGACTAGTAAACATGATGATCAATCAACACAATATTGATCGTCTCGAAGAAGAGATAACTGAAATAGAAATATTAGCACAACAACTCTTACCCGTCTCAGCATATGTAGCTTTGCTCGATGAGACCATGCCAGACCATGTTCGTAAGCAATCAATTGGAGAGCATACCCAACGCGTACTGCATCAGCTCTTTGCTAAAGTGACTCCTAGCGCACTCACGCGCATATCTCTCAAAACCAAGCAACGTCTTCGTCTCGCACTTTTGTTGGTTGCAGGATTTGGAGCAACGAAATACTATCTCAATGATCCACAGGGTGTTTTTGAATGATTGGGGATACATGCTGATGATATCAGAGACTATATCACTGCACATGGATCAGCATATGACACTCCAGAGAATATACGTGACACCTTGGATCTCACTACCCTACCTAGCGTAAAATATCGAATTCAAAAAGTTGATCCCGTAGTCAACGACTCAGAGGTACGCGAACGTCTCACGTGTGAACTACTGGCCGATGGCAATAAAATATTTACGTCTGTGGATCAAGCAAATTATGCTAGCATTCTCGAAGAGTCTACGTATAAAAAAATTTATGAGAGCATCGTACAAAAAAATACTGTGACAGAAAGAGAGGCTTTTGTGATATTCCTCTATTTTTATGCACAAGAACGTAGCAAAGAAGAACAAGGAAGAACTGATGAGTATTATGCTAGTATTCTCAACATCACAGGCGAAAGCAAGCAACTGCCAATTCGCTTCCCTGATCCCAAATATGATAAACCTCTCCTGCTCTGGATAGCCCTCCAAATGCTCATAAATGAAGAACAAGGTGATCCAGAAAAAAAACTTATTAGATTACAAAACATAGCGACTGCGGAACAAAAATCTGCTGTGGTAAAGAAGTTGATCAGCACATACCCAACTATCGTCAAGGCATTATGAAAAATTTCTCAATCACCTATTGTGACACAACACACCAAAGAAAAAATAGAAGAACTAGTCATGGCGGGTTAACATATATACTTACTTTTACTTTCTGAAATACTCATGTCTATCAGAAAACTCCACCGCCTCTCTCCTCAAGATGTAGGTACGCAAAAAATTATGCATGAGCAATATCTTTCGCTTCTGCCTCCTGCTTTCAAGCAAGCTGAGATTATTGAAGCAATGCAATGAACTCTTTTCCCGATGCTTCAGGAATGGATTGACGAGACACAAGAAAAACTTCCTACAGAGCAAAAAATAAAAAATACCGTTTTATTTTTTCAAGTACTCCTCACACAAACACTTACTGCTGCACAAACGATTGTACAAAAAACAGAAGAAACTCGAGTAGCAGACGTGCTCCCACAACTCAAAGAACAAAAACAGCAACTCATATCCAGAACACAAGAATTGCTGAGTGAACTCCAACAAGCATTGATTACGCTCTTCACGCATCCACAGATTGCTCAGGTGATTCAAAGGTCCCAAAAACAATTGGAAAACCTATTCATGCAAGCACCTCAAGAACTACGCACTTTTTTGGTAAATCAATATAGATACTTGTATACGCAAGTTAAAACGCACAATACGCCACAAACTCGTGAAGCGCTCAGATCATTCCTAGCTTGGTTTCGTGCACATCAAACCGTACTTCTTATTACCTGTGGCATCAGTTTTGCCTTGCGGTCAGAAAACAAAGAATATAATGCACTCATGGATGTCGAAGCAACTGCCACCCTACTCACCCCAGAACAATGGGAACACATTCTTCGTAGCGATAATGCATCATTGCATGTGATTACCTCTGAAAATAATGAGATCGCAACCGTAGATTTAGTCGAAGCAGAGGAAAAAATACACGGCACTGCTCCTCAAACTACCAAGTCCCAAAAGACATCTCCCGAGACTTCAGGCAAAAATACAAAAACTACTCAGGAAAAGTTGCCACCTACTACAACCACCACAGAAACACCCGCACTCAAAGAAAAGAAGCCAATACAAGATGCTGCAAGCACAGCCAAGAAAGCTCCTTCCAAAGATATGGGTAGCACAACAAAGAAGGAAAAGGAAGCTTCTAAAGAGGTTACTAGCGATCCTACGAAGAAAGCAAAAAAGAAAAAGAAAACTCCCGTCAATGAACAGATTTCTGCGAATGAGTTACGAAACTCACCCATCGTCTACACTACAGAAACCACGGACATCAGTACCTGAAGAGGCAAAAAAAGAACAATACTCGTCGATGATGCTACGATCGTCAATGAGGTCACCATTGGAGAAGTTGCTATGAAAAACCTCAATAGTCGCATTACTGAATATGAAATTCAGACTATCAACAAACGAAATGAGCCTGATTATATCAAGCTCTTAGCAATCATGCTCATTAGTGAGGAAGGGAGAAGTATGGATTCCAAAAATCTCAAACTCCTCTACTCATGAGAAACATCCAAAATTCAAAAAGCACGTTTCAATATATACAAGGATGGTATAGACAGGAAAGGTAACCCCATGTACACCGGTGGATATGGTTTCTTACATGTGACCAAGAAGCTACACATTGATGAAGCTTTGGAAATATTACGTGAAAAAATACATGATCATATTCCCAACATCATCGCAGCAGAAAAGATTTTGCAAGAAGAACATAATATCATATTACAACCGCATGAAATTGTTGCGCTCTGATCAAGATATTATCAAAGTGGCGCTAATATTTTCTCTACCAAAATACTCGTAAACAAAGTAAAAAAAATCTATACTCAAAAGGCAAAAAAGAAAAATAAGAAAGTAGGAACCTGATCTCTTTTCGAAGGAAAAGGCAGAAACCTCAAAACCAACAAAAGAGATAAAAGAGAAAATGAACTCTTCCTGACAGGTGTCTATCAAGGACCATAAAAGAAATTTCTCACAAGCACTGCGCGTTTGTTTATTGTGCACTCTAAGTACGTAACGTCTCATACATCAACGAGAAAATACGTTCTTTGACTGATGTAAAATTCGAAGTCACAGGGCGATGCGTGTCGTTTGTCCATATTTTGAGTTCATCAGCCAAGGACTCAACTTCACGGAGGAGATCATCTGAAATATTTCCTCTAGATATATCACTACTCAATCTATCAGCTAACTGATATACATCCTGCTCTATGTCTGCATAATTTCATTGTTCATCATTTATGGATCACCAGAAAAAACTTTCACACGCATATCCTCATTTTCAAATCGTGTAATCTATGTTTCCTACTTGCTCTCCATACATTTGTTTCAAAGCAACGTATGTATTTGTACTCATAGGATGTATATGTTGAAACGATGAAGTGAGTTGTCTTCTCAATTCCTCAATGGTGTCATTAATTGCAACAACAGCTGCTTGTAGTTCTTGCGAAGGAGCAATTTGCAAAAGTGTTTGTTGTATATCTCACCATTTAGACTCATCTATAAAGTATTGTGATGCTCTCTCGGGAATGCGTTCAATGAGGGTTGGCAACGTTGCTTCTGTCACTTCTTCTTCATATGGAAATAGCTGTTTACATAGCGTAATGATATGTTGATTTGGAGTATCTGGTACATGATCTCATAGTCAATGTATGTCTGGGCCTGCTGAAATATGCATGATGACCTAAAAAATAAATCAGGATACTTTATTGTGACAAAGGAATACTATATGATCCGTATGAGGTATGTATTTCAACTCTCTTTTGGAGTTTCGTGGTTTTGATACGCGTAATTTTTAGATTTTTTTCATTAAAGTCTCGCACGATACTTCCGCTCTTACCTTCTTTTCTCTTCTTTTCAATACCTCTCTCGATAGCTTGTACTAACTCCTTATAGATATCTTTGGCAATGTTATTTTTTTGGAGATGCTTGGGTAATGCATTGCGAATCGAAGCAATATGCTCATCAGCCAATCTAGGAGAAGAAAGTGACTCCAGCGCATCTTCTTCTGGCTCTTGCGTTGGAGATGCTGGAGTAGGTTTCAGCATATCTTTATATCTGTCCTTTGCTGCCTGTAATTCCTCTTGGGTATAGGAGTCTGGCTTGGGTGTAGGTGTGTCTTTCTCTTCAGGAGATGTCTTTGGTTGTGCATTGCTGGGAGTTGCTTTCGCTGATGTTGCTTGGGTAGCTCACGACACTAATGCACTTGGAATTTTGAAGGTAGTTTCCACTCACGGTTTGAGAGGAATAGTTGTTGCTGTCCAGCCATTATAGTTCATAATCTCCTTGGTAAGCTGGTCTACAGAACCACCAACTAATTCTTGTTGATTGACGAGATAACGCACCAATGCCCAGAGGCTTTTGACCTCACTATCTGGCGTGAAAAGACACTCATAGTAGTCTGTTCATGCAATACGCGCCAATTCATAGTCTGGGTCTGCTAGGGGTTCATCACCATATGTCGCATTCAAAATGTGTGCTACTTCTTCCAATGCCATACAGGTGGTGGGTTGTTCAAAAGTTTCTTTGGCTACCTCAATACGTGGCGGAAGTGCTGCGGGAGTGA
>CAZWFZ010000011.1:0-20943 GCA_964633455.1 uncultured Candidatus Peribacteria bacterium
TGACTCCTACCAAATTGATCTGCAGGAGTTTATTTTGGAGATGGGTGCTCACAAAAAGATAATTGAATATTTGCTTCACAAAACTGAGCGTGAGAATAATTGCAAGCCAAGGTAGCAACGTATCTGAACCCCATTGAGTCGCTGTAGCCAAAAAAGCATCTCCTCACAAAAAATGAATAATGTGCGGTGCAAAAATGACAAAATTGATGCAGATGATACAGCCTATCCAAATTACTGTCATCAATAAATTTCAAAAACTTGTACGTTGTTCCGTCTGGGTATTTCCTGCAACTTTGTGAATCAAACTATTTCCCAAGGCGGAAGGCACAATAAGCAATATTTCAAGAAGAGATAGTCACAACGCTCGTTTTCCAACCAACGTAAAGCCTTCTGTCGTTGGAAAAAACCATGAAAACAAAAGTAACACAATGAGCGTATGAAAACTACTACAATAATACGCCACGCCATATTGCCAGTTCTCTCCAATGATATGTTTGGTAAACGACCAATCAAGTTTTCGACTGAGTGCAAGGTGTTTGTTACCTTGTCGAAACACATAGATTCATTGAGCAAGTCCACTAATCACCACCGAAGCAATAATCCGTACAAAAGGAGCCAGTCAGTCACCCATAGTGGCAAACGAAACTTGTGGATAGACAAAAAGCGTAACAACTACCAACACGGCTAACTGAGCAACTCTCGCTACCGTCAAACCGATACTGAGTTGGTGCATTTTTCGATAGAGCTGCAACGGTATTTGGATAATCCCTGCCGCCATAAAGCTAGCAGAAAAAATCATCCCCAGGGGCAATCACCACAGAAGATATGGATTGGACGTGTATGCTGGAATAAAGAACGTCAACAGATATGCACTCACATAGATAAGTACAATCAAGACAATTCTGGTACTTACGAATTTGCTATAAAGCAACTTACGTGCTTCGTGTTGATCAGCAGGAATACTTCCAAGCTTTTTGAGGGCGATCACGTACATACCAAAATCCGCCAAAGCAGACCAAATAGCAAAATACTTGAGAATAGTAGAGTAGTCACCAAATCTCAATGGTCCAAGATAAGGCGTGATCATTTTGATCACCAAAAAACCCCCCACCGCACTCACGACTCTGCCTATGATTTGCCAAACAGCATCTTTGACGACATGATGTGCCATAACGAGAAATAAGAATTAAGACTTAAGATTTTAGAGCCTAGACATCGTCATTCTGAGTCGAGCCCTGCGAGACGAAGAATCCAGGAGACGTGAAATTTTAACAAGACGTGCGTGTCATTCTGAACCCTGAGCATAGCGAGCGGGTGAAGAATCCAGGAGACGTAATAATTACTATGTACTTCATATTCAGCAATGCGTTTTCCTGGATCTTTATGCCCTTTAGGGCGCTTCGCCCTTGCTTCGCAAGGACTCAGGATGACGAGACTTTATCCACCCAAAAATGTACCTAGGGTTTCCTTGAGAATTGTTTTTTCATCTTTTTTACGCTTAATAGGCTTTTTTACTTTTTCCTTTTCACTCGCCTTCTTATCATCTTTGGTAAACTGAGCTGTTTTCTTTTTGAAATTTGCAATCGTCGCTTCCATTTGCTCAGGATCTTCCATCAACAGATTAAATTCTTCTTTGGTAATATATTCTCTTTCTAACAAGTAGCCAGACATCAAGGTGATTTGATCTTTATACTTTTTGATCAATCCAACTGCTTTTGAATACGCATCTGTGACTAACTCTTTGACTTTTTGATCAACTTTCTCAGCAAGTTTCTCACTGTAGGGTTTGAATGGATAGAACTCGGTGTGTTCACTATCATAATACAAGACGGTGCCAAGTTCCTCATCCATACCATACTTGAGAATCATATTATAAGCTATTTTTGCAACTTTTTCAAAATCGTTGGAAGCTCCGGTAGTGATTTCATCTTTGCCAAAGAATACTTCCTCCGCAGCTCTTCCACCAAGGAGGGTCACCATTTCGTCCAAAAATTTAGACTTAGAGTATAAATATCTATCCTCAGAAGGCAACATCCAAGTAACTCCCAGCGCCATACCTCTCGAGACAATGGAAATTTTTTCTACCGGGTCAGCATTGACTAGACAATACGCAGTCACTGCATGTCCCAATTCATGCAACGCAACGATATTTCTTTCTTTCTCTTTGAGGGATTTAATCTTTTTCTCTGGGCCCATCACGATCTTCTCGAGTGCATAGTCGAAGTCATTATTGGTGAGTTTTGTTCTATTTTCTTTGGCTACTTTGAGGGCAGCTTCGTTGACGATGTTTTCCAAATCAGCACCTACAAACCCACTTGTACGTCTAGCGAGTTGCTCTAGATCTACATCATCAGCAAGCTGTTTGCCTACTGCATGGATTTTAATAATATCAATTCTTTCTTCGAGAGTAGGTCTACTGACATAGACCTTTCTATCAAATCTGCCTGGTCTGAGCAGTGCGCTATCCAAGATGTCCGGTCTATTGGTAGCAGCTATGACGATGACATTGGTATCGGTATCAAATCCATCCATTTCTGTCAAAATTTGATTGAGTGTTTGCTCTTGTTCTTGATGACCACCGGTAAATCCAGATCCTCTTTTTTTGCCAATGGTGTCTATCTCATCAATGAAAATAATACTTGGTGAAGAAACTTTTGCTTTTTTGAAGAGTTCTCTGACTTTAGCAGCACCCATACCTACGAGCATTTCCATAAATTCAGAACCAGATGCGGAAAAGAAGGGGACACCTGCTTCACCTGCTACCGCTCTTGCTAATAAGGTTTTCCCACTTCCTGGAGATCCATACAAAAGGACACCTTTGGGAATTCTCGCACCCACTTTTTGGTATTTTTTGGAGTCTTTGAGGAAATCGACGATCTCAATAAGTTCTTGTTTGACCTCTTCCATACCTGCTACGTCCTTGAACTTAGTTTTGACATCTGTATTTGTCCTGAGAATACCTGCTTTTGTGCCGAAGGGCATACCACCACCTTTGGGACCAAAAAACCTAAAAGCCAACAACAAGACTCCTACAAAAAAGAGGAGTGGGAGTATTTGCTCCAAAAAGACACTTCACAACAATGATTTCTCTTCAAACACGATATCTATAGGAGTACTAGCACCGGAGAGAGAAATTCCCAACTCTTGCAGTGAGGTATCCACGGGCTTGTTTGCTTCATAAATTAAGTATTGTTTTTCAACGGTCAAATTGAAGAAGTTTTTCTTTTGCGTGATTGGCGTTACTATTTGATATCCCGCCATTTTAACACCATCTGAGACGATTACTTTTTCGAATGTGCCTTGATTATACAAATTGACGAATGTCGTTACATTGACGCCGGTATATTCTTTTGCAGTAATACCTTGTTGTGTGGTATCTTGCATAAAAAATGATTCCAAACTTCCCAATATGAGCGTAATAAATAGTGCAGCAAGCACAAAGAACCCTAACCCTTTTTTCATACAATAGTCGACTAAGTAAGTAAAATTGTTTACGTGCTACTATACGAAAATAAGTACACATTGAAAGCGTAAGTAGACGTATAGATATTGTCAGCTTGACTATCTGCATACGTTCTCTATAGATTGTTTATTTACTCATTGTCTCAAATGCCATGACACTCAAAGTAACGCTCAGTAATGTCTTGTTCTTGGACATAGAATGTGTCCCCCAGCAGTCAAGTTTTTATGATCTCGACGATGGCATGAAAACCCTGTGGGAAAAGAAATCCAAGAGAGTAGGCGAGTATGTACATGGTGATGGTGATGAGCCTATGTCTCCAGCAGAGTTATATGACAATCGTAGTGGTATCTTCGCAGAATTTGGGAAAATTATTGTCATATCCGTTGGCTACTTTGCCAAAACCACAGAAGGTGAACGTCAGTTTCGTCTCAAATCTTTTGCAGGTGATAATGAAGCCATGCTCTTAGCAGACTTCTTTGAATTACTCAATACGCATTACAACAAATCATTCCACCAACTCTGTGGACACAATATTAGAGAGTTTGATATCCCCTATATATGTAGAAGAGCACTCGTCAACAGATTACCGATCCCGACCATCCTCGATATGCAAGACAAAAAGCCCTGGGAGGTCAATCATATTGATACCCTTGAGCTTTGGAAATTCGGCGACAGAAAAAACTTCATCTCACTGGATCTGTTGAGTAGAGTAATGTGAGTCCCATCTCCCAAAACAGACATTAGCGGTGAACAAGTTGCACGTGCGTACCGAGATGACAAAGAACTCCCGAGAATCACCTCTTACTGCGAGCGTGATGTTGGCGCCGTAGCCCAAATATTGTTGAAATTTATGGGCGAAGACGCAGCAGGATATAGCGTGGAGTAACCAATCGTCATTCTGAGCGAAGCGAAGAATCCAGGAGAGTATTGTTTATAATCTGCACTTTCTCGTATGAAGCAATGATATTGCTATATTATGTCTAACAAAAAGAATGGTGCCTTATATACAGGAATAACTTCTGACCTCGAAAAAAGAGTACGGGAACATAAAAATTGAGTCTACAAGTGATTTACGAGTAAATATACTT
The DNA here is from genome assembly GCA_964633455.1 of uncultured Candidatus Peribacteria bacterium. Classification (GTDB taxonomy): domain Bacteria; phylum Patescibacteriota; class Gracilibacteria; order Absconditabacterales; family Absconditicoccaceae; genus CAYUST01. The sequence continues at coordinate 4,552 of CAZWFZ010000011.1, forward strand.
GTACCCATTTAGTGCGATATGAAGAATTTTAACTATCGATGAGGCAATAGGTTACGAAAAGAAGATTAAATGATGGACAAGGATAAAGAAGATCGTATTGATTGAAAAAAGTAATAAGAAACGTGAAGATCTTGCCTCGAATCGATTCTCATTATAAATTAGTCTTGCAAAGTACTAAAAGCTTTCCTGGATTCTTCGTTTCGCCTTTGGCTTCACTCAGAATGACGAGGAACCATTCGCTACGCTAAAGCTTCGTTCAGAATGACGAAGTTTCTTGCCTATTATCACTTGCTCAGAATGACGAGAGACTATTCACTAAGCATCTCAGATAAACGTTCATACAACATTTCAGGAGAAAAGCCTGCTTGGTGTCGTAGGTCGTCGCTCAAAATCGTAGTAGGGGTAGTGGTTTGCGGAAGGAGGAAATCAAGTTTGATGTTGCCTGATACTTTATGTGTACAGGTGAGAGTGAGGAGTTCTTGATAGGTACTGGTAAGTGATTGATCAAGCAGGACGATACAATGTTCTGTTTTTTTGCAACTTGCAAGTAATTCTTTAGATCGTTTGAAACGATAATCACTCACGACAAAAAGATCTGCGGTGCGTTCTTCGGTTCCCAAGGTGTGGAGCGCTTGGATCACTCACGAGAGCAATCATCCTGGACAAATTATGGTTGCTTCATCGCCACTATATCATCGCTGTCTTGCATCGAGCAGGCCGTTGTCTCGGGTAGGTGATCCTTCACCCTGGAGCAAATCCGCTACAAATTCTTTGTGAGGAAGTCTAATATACGTATGTCCTGGTTGTCTCAGCAACACAAAAAAACTCAATACATCACACGGTTCAACGATGCGAAAATCTGTGGGGAGGACATGGTCAATATCAGTGAGATCGGTCATGCCTTTTGAAAGGAGACCACTCACTCAAGCTCAGATATTGACTATGGTAATCGACAGTTCTTTGGGAGCGGTGTGCAAAAGGGGCAAGAGATATCGTATGGGTAACTTCTCTCGCAAGACTAATATATGTTTGTGTTTACCCACCAATGCTTGGAGTGCGCCTGCTGCTCATCGTTGCATATCTTGCAAACTATATACAGGTATGGTTTTGTCCCAACTCGCTGGTACAGCTTTGTCTATAATGATTGCATCAATAGATTTTTGTTCGGCAAGTGCGTTGAAAAAAAGTCCTTCTTGCAAGTAGGTACAAAGATTGAGTGCGTTCATAAACAACAATATAAATTAAAGTACTAGGAAGTTATTTTGGTGACGTAGCTGGGTAGCGCATACGCAAGGTTTCAAAACGGACACGTTTATCATCAATGGCTTCTTTGATACGTTTTTCATTGGGAGAGAGTTGTGATTGACCAGACTTAATTTCCAAGAAAATAATTTCACGTACCTGTCCTGTGCTCAACCCATCGAAGACGATGTAATCTACTCCTTTCCCCAAAAACATCAAGTCCTTGTAATGATACGGGAAATCTGGCAAGAGAGGAGCAACCTTTTCGTGGACATATCACAGCGTTGTATGTTGGGATTGTTTGACAGCACCTGCACGATGACGTTTGATATCACTCAAAAAGAATATCTTTGCAAACAAGTACCCAATAAGGATACCCAGCCCAATTCAACCGATTAAAACAAACCATTGTGTATCCTGCATCACATTTTCGATTGATAAAATCATCTACATAGGTATACACTAGCCTACTGACTGCAAGACCAGTTTCTTTATTTGTTATATTTTGTCGTGTTATGATCGACCTCAAACAATATCGCCTCGACCCACAAGTCTACCAACAAGGTGCTGCCAACAAAGGAATTAGCCTAGATTGGACACAGATTGATCTTCTTGATAGTGCGCTGAGAACTACCAAATGACAACTTGACGAAGTAAATGCTCAAAGAAATGCTTTGAGCAAGCAAGTAGAACAAAGCAAAAGAGCTGGTGAATCATCAGATGCATTGGTTGAACAAGTGAAGCAACTCAAACATCGCATCGAATTTTTGGAAAATGAATATACCACCATCAAAACTACCTTTGATGCATTACTTGCACAGATCCCCAATCCGGCGCTTGCTGATGTTCCTGTAGGCAAAAGTGATGCGGAAAATGTCGTCATCGCTACCTGTGGCACCAAGCCTACCTTCACCTTCACTCCCAAACCGCATCGAGAAATTCTCGAAGCCAAAGGCTATCTTGATCAAACCAGAGCCGTTAATTTATCTGGTTCGAGATTTGTCATTGTGAGAGATGAACTAGCTTTACTCGAACTTGCCTTGATTCAACGAGCAGTACAAACTCTTGTCCGCAAAGGCTTCTCTTTCGCTATGGTACCGCAGCTCGTCAAGGAAGATGCTATGTACACGACCGGCTTTTTGCCCAATGATAGTATGAATTTGTATAGAGTGAATCCCAAGTCTGCTACCCCTAGTCAAGAACGAGAGGAAGATGACCTATGGCTTATTGGTACCGCAGAAGTACCGCTCGTCGCACAACATGCGGGCGAAACATTGTCTCAACACCAACTCCCATTGAGGTATGTAGGTTTTTCTTCGTGTTATAGAAGAGAAGCAGGAACCTATGGCAAAGATACCAAAGGATTGATTAGAGTACATCAATTTGAAAAGATTGAAATGGTGAGCTTTGTCCTCCCTGAAGATAGCGCTAAAGAACACGAACTCCTGCGTGAGACCGAAGAAGAGTTGCTGACTTCACTAGGACTGCCGTATCAGCGTCTCCTGATTTGTACGGGCGATCTCGGAGCTCCTGCAGCCAAAAAATACGACCTCGAAGCATGGTTTCCTGGTATAGATACCTACAAAGAAGTCACGAGCACTTCCAACACGACTGATTTTCAAACGCGTAGAGGGAATATCAAATATCAACAAGGAGAAACAAAATGATTTGCACACGCACTCAATGGAACTGCGATTGCCTGCGGAAGAATTTTGGCAGCTATTGTAGAAAACTATCAAACAGAGCAGGGCGACATTCGTGTCCCTGCAGTGTTAGTGCCATTTATGGGCAAAGAACTCATATAACTTTATTTTTTGCGGTGGATGCACCTCAACCGTTCGCAAAAGTATCATATGCACGTTGGCTACCTACTGCTCATAGGGGTGGTAGTTTTTTTGGGGATGTGGTGGCGAAGCGAACGAGAACGTTTCTCGGCCATTAGTCATTATCAACTCCAACTTTCACAGCTCCAACAACTCACCACAGAACAAGCCCTCCAAAGTGGAAATGATGCATTACTCAAACAATCGATTAGCTCATTAGATACCCAAGCTCAGAAAGTACTTATGCTTCTTCCTCCTGAGCAGGCAACTAAGCGGTCTGCTACGCAATCTGCTGCCCTAGGAGAATTACTGCTCTCAGGAGCACAAGATGACACCGCAACTGAACCGTATACACGTTTGACGAGTCGCCTCATGCAGACGCTTGCTCTCCCTCCCACCGAAAGTACCTTATCTGACTTGCTGGCACTTCGCCAACAATACGAACAACTTGCTACGCAACCGAACAGTGATGTGCAGTTGCAACGTATCGTCCACAATACTGCCGTCCTTGATACTATGCTCCAGCTTCGTGCACGACAACAGATACTCATGCAAACAAATACTACTAAGTCTGCATTGACCCAAGCGTATGAGGCAATTCATCTCTTGCTCGATGAAAATAAACGACTGATTAGCTTTCTCGAACAAGCGCCTATCAGTTGATGAGATAAAGCTTCTCAACAAGAACTTCTCGATTGTCGTGCAAATTTATTGCATGCCTTTCGTCGTGAACAACAAGAGGCCATCCGCATCATGGTCATGCTCCCCCTAGCACAAAATGAACAAATGCAGGTCTTCGAGCAATGCATTTCCACTCGAGAAACCTGTCTCACCCAACCACAATGGCATGCACGACATACAGGACTCCAGGAGGTTAGCTCTGGTGTAGTCGTACTGGCTCAAAAGTACGTACAGCTCCATACCCTACGAGCACAGGGCGCGCCTTTGGATGCACAACAACTGTGTGTTCGTCGCAACAAGCTTCCCCAGAATCCCTCAGATATCCAAGATGACCTCGAGCGCGCCCTTGAGCAACAAGAGCAATTGATCAAAGCGTCACCAACAAGCGGAACGGCGATTGACCAATCAGGTAGTGCAAGTACCGAAAAAGTCTTCGATGATCGACAAGAAAATGCGTTGCGTGAAATTGAACAAAGACAAGAGCAGTGGCTACAAGAGACTGAAGCAAGTTCATGAGCTACCTTTCGTGAGCGTATTGAGCAATTCTTTGAACAGTTTGACGGGAAGCGGTAACCCCCCGGCTCGCTGTGCTCGCCACCCCCCTTCATAAGGGGGGAATATCAGTTCCTTTTTTACTACTTACTTCCCCATGATTGCTTTTGATATCTATTGACGGCCGGTATATCGATATGGTATTTTCTACGCGGTCACCTTCGCTTTTGGGTATTTCTTTTTCTGGTTACTGATCCAAAGGAACACCATGCAGAGATATCCACATCTCCAGACATTTTTGGTGCAACATAGTGAAGATTTGATAGTTGCCGTCATGCTCGGTGTCCTCCTGTGAGGAAGACTTGGACATATTTTTTTCTATGAGTGGGCCTACTATCAACAGCATCTGTGGGAAATACTCCAGATCCGACAAGGTGGCATGAGTTTTGTTGGCGGATTTATAGGGGTAGTGATCGCCCTCATACGATCGATGCGCAAACGAAAATTGAGTTGGCAGGAATTACTTATTTTGGGTGAGTGTGTCTTGTGTGTCGTTCCTTTGGGAAGTTTGCTCGGGAGAGTAGGCAACTTTCTCAATCAAGAACTCGTAGGACGCACGGTTGCTAGTTTGTCACAAGGTTGGCAAGATCTCGTGCGTTCTGTGTGACTAGACGTGTTGTATCCACAAGTAGATCTCGTGATGAGAGTGAACGTCAATCTGCTCCAGGCAGCAGGTGAGTGATTACTCCTGCGGGTACTTATGTTAGTGTTGTTCCATTATGTATACGTCCAAAAAAAATCCTCGCCAGGACTGCTGGCGGGAATATATTGTATTAGCTATGCGCTGATTAGGTTTGTGGTAGAATGGGCCAAGGAATTGCCAGCGACAGAGATGATCTCCTGATTATCCGTTAGTCAATGGTTGATGCTAGTAATGGCAGGAGCGGGGATGGGGATATTGCTAAGGAGAGGAAGGAAATAGTTCACTCGTCATCCTGAACCCCGAACGTAGAGAGTGGGTGAAGGATCCAGGAAACGTCTTGTGCAATTGCAAAAGGTAATGTATGATGTTCATGTTTTCCTGGATGCTTCGCTTTGCTCAGCATGACAACGAGAAGCCTTTCTCCTGCGAGGACCTAGGCGTTGCACTCAGGATGATGCTACAAACTATTCTCGATCTGTTTAAACACAGATGGTCTAAGTTCAGGATGTAATCTATATCGCTCCTCATCAGTATATCCTCTGACGGTAGTAATACCGACAGCACTAGTTGTTCTTACCTCTGCGTCTACTTTTGGCTGGGGAGAAGTAGTTTTGGGTTGCACTCATTTGGAAGCAACATCTTGATTTTCAATGGCATCGCTATTTTCTATTCACTGTGCAATGATATCTTGATTTTGCTCTTTGAGGGTTGCATCAATGATAATACCTTTATTTTGTTGTGCAATCGTATCAGCAACGGTATTCTCTTGAGCAGCAACATTATGCTCTGGTAGTGCTTGTATGACCGTAGGTGTTGCAGCAAAAGAAAATAATGGGCTCATTCACGCTCACACTGCAATGAGTGCCTCTGCAGCGAACACCGCTTTGGCTGCCAAAAAATGTACAATAAATGCTTTCGCTACGAGCATCTTGAGACCAATCAGTCACAAGATATGTAACTTAGCATGTAAGATCTTTTTCCATAGAGGAATAGGTTTATGAAACTCGAAGTACATGGCACTATAATAATGTATAAAATACGAAAGAGATTTTTTTAATTCTCTTGACCATACCATTATAGACACAGATGCATATTTTGCAAAAAATGTGCCACAAAATTTGACAAATAAAATAACTTTCCTTAAAATCATCTCTGTCTCCGGATATATTCATTGGAATATGAACGGGACGAAGAGACGTCTTTTCGTTTGAGAGCAGGGGCTAGGTTAATAGTGTGCGCGGCCTACCATCCTTATCTTGTCTCTTTGTATTTATTATTCTTTACAAAAACACAATGAAAAAATTATTTAACGTTGCACTTGGTGCAGCTATCGTAGCAGGAGCATTGCTCTTGACTACAGCAAACGTTGGTAAAGCTTCTGCAGATGATGGTACAACTACTTTGTCTGGTGCTGCATGTGGTACTCCTGCATCAGTACAAGCATATAGTATCGACTTCGGTACTTACTTGGCTTCAGATGTTTATTCTTCAATCAAGTACAATGCTGGTACAAAAGGTGTAGGTGGTGCTGGTATCCAAAGAACTCCAAATGTTGGTTCTGGTGGTGCTGACTACTATGCGTATGTAACAAACCCATGTGCTAGAACAGGTTGGGTAGTTCAAGTTGATGCTTCATCTATGACAAGTATGACTCCAGGTGCTCCTACTATTGCTGACACCGCTTCTACCTTCTCAGGTGCTGCTGGTTACTTCTTGTTCAACAGCTCTCCTGCTAACCCAACTGTTACTCACACTGCTTACCCATCAACTACTGACTTATCATCTGCTAGAACAGTACTTACTCATGGTGGTACTCAGAATGGTATTGCTGGTGACTATGGTGTCTTGTTGACTCACGTATTGGCTATTCCTGTAGCAACTCCTGCTGCATTGTATACTGGTACTTACTCTGTTACTTGTGTTGGTTGTTAATCAACAAAAAGCAACTTATATACATTACAAAGAAGAGGGCCGCGCCCCTCTTTTTTTTATGTATATAATCTGAAAGTTGACTACTTATATTTTTCCTGATCCACTCATAGTAGACAGAGATGGATGTTCATAAAAGAGTCCCACAAAATTTGACAAATGAAATGGCTTTCCATAAAATCATATGTGTGTCCAATGTAGTCTCTTTGTATTTATTCTTCTTTAGGAAACCATAATGAAAAAATTATGTAACGTTGCACTTGGTGCAGCAATCGTAGCAGGAGCTTTGTTCCTGACTATAGCTACCACTGGTAAAGCTGCTGCAGATGATGGCACAACTACTTTATCTGGTGCTGCATGTTCTACTCCTGTTGCAGTAGAAGCATATAGTATCGACTTCGGTACTTACTTGGCTTCTGATGTGTATTCATCAATCAAGTACAATGGTGGTACAAAAACTGTAGGTGGTGCTGGTATTGAAAGAACACCAACTAATGGCTCTGGTGGTACTGGTTACTTTGCCTATGTAACTAACAGCTGTGCAAAAACGGGTTGGAGCGTTCAAGTTGATGCTTCATCTATGACAAGTATGACTCCAGGTGCTCCTGTTATTCCTGACACTGCTTCTGCCTTCTCAGGTGCTAATGGGTACTTCAGATTCAACTACTCTCCTGCTAACCCAGCTGTTGGATATACACCATGGCCAAGTACTGACTTATCATCTGCTAGAACAGTACTTACTCATAATGGCACCCACAATGGTATTGCTGGCGACTATGGTGTCTCGTTGTCGCACGTATTGGCAATTCCGATAGGAACTCCTGCTGCATTGTACACGGGTACGTACTCTGTTACTTGTGTTGCTTGTTAATCGACAAAACGCAACTTATATACATTATAAGAAAGAGGGGAGTAGCCCTCTTTTTTTTATTTTGTCTTGCACTCATTGGCAGAATTTATATCATACCCATGCTTTAGTTATTTTTACTCACGCTTTCATGATTCAAAAATTATGTATTACTTTTGTTGCATTTCTTTTTTCTTTCTTTTCAGTTTCTGTTTTAGCGCAAACTACAGGCGATGCAGTCAAGAAGAATGCTGATGCGACTAACACCAACACTGCTGCTTGAATGTATGCTAGATTTTGTGACTCTACCGTAGAAGAACAAGGAAAAGCAACGAGAACTAAGATTGTGGTATCACCTGGGAAAACATATGATTTATGTATCGACTTGCTCAATCTCTTGGATGAGGAATCATCTATGCATGTGAGCTTTGTAGATGGTCAAAAAGATCAAAACGGTAACTTAGGTTGTGAAGAGGAATCGAGAAAAGCAGTGTTTGGACAGTATGTGACGGGAGTTGATGAGTCAGTAACTATTCCCGCAAACGGATTCAAAAGAGTAACTGCAAAAATCAAAATGCCGGCAAGTGCTGCTGGTACCGTATATGGTTGTGTAGCAGTATACAACAACACGGTCTTTGGAAATGTTCAAAAACAAGGTTGAGTATCAACCCTCCTACGTAATGCAATTCCCCTTGAAATGTTTGTCGATACCAAAGTTGATGTTGGTTTGGAACTAGCACCTGTCACCAATATTGAATGAAGTAATCTTGTTTCTGATCCTGTATTCGTCTCTAAACAACCTAATGGAACATATGTAGTCGCAGTAGGTTTCAAGAATATTGGTGGATTAGATGAATCTGTAGAGGTCGCTGGTACCATGACTGATACCCTCAAGAAGGTAACCGAACTTGCTCCTCAGACGAAGATTGTTGCACCTGAAGCATTCAGTGATGTGAGATATGAAATCCCTGCATTGCCTTGGTACAAGATGTGGTTTACGGTAGATATGACCGTGACTCACAATGCAGTATCAGAATTTAGAACCGAGTTTATTACTGAGAAATTATTGGAGAAAAAGACAATTACCGTAAACAAAACCTTCTTTGTCTTCCCATGGTGGTTAGTTGGTGTATTGATAGTACTTGCATTGATCATCCATTTGATCAAGAGATCTAGCAAACATCATCATGATGAAGAGAAAGAACTAGAAGATCTCAAGAAGTGGAAGGCGGAACATGCGACTCCTCAACAATAAATAGCTGAGCTACTGTAGAAAGAACTCCTCACTTGAGGAGTTTTTTTAGTGTCAAAATTTGACTTAATAGAGCACTTGTGTATACTTAGATATTTATTCCTATTTATATAGATGAAACATACCTCATACAAAATAATCGCAGGTAGCACTCTCTTTCTTTTTGCAACCATGTGTTCAACTGTTGTAAATGAAAATGTTTTTGCAGATGCTGGAACTACTACTTTATCTGGTGCAGCATGTGCAACACCTGTTTCTGCTCAAGCATACGATATTGACTTTGGAACCTATCTTGCGTCAGATGTCTATCAAAATGAGAAAAATAATCAGGGAACAAAGGGTCCAGGTGGTGCAGGTATCCAAAGATTGCCTTCATCATTATCCGGTAATGCTGACTTCTATGTATATGCCTCTAATCCATGTGGCAAGCAAGAGTGGGTAATACAAGTTGATGCTTCAGCAATGACAAGTATGACCCCAGGTGCACCTACTATTCCAGATACTAAGCTCATTTTCTCTGGTGCGACACACGTGTTCAGATTCAATAATTCTCCAGTAAATGATCAAATGTTATATTTCCCAAAAGTAAACGCTGATCATAGCTCAGCAAGAACAGTAATGAGTCACGGCGGAATAAATAATGGGGTTGCGGGTGATTATGGCGTATTATTAACTCACGCAATTAATATTCCAGTAGCTACTCCTGCAGCAACCTATACAGGAACATTCACGGTATCATGTGTTGGTTGCTAGTAGTGTAAGCATAGTTAGCTTTCTCAAAGGGGCCCCGACAAAGTCGGGGCCCCTTTTTTTCTTATTATTATTTTGCAACGCTCTTGCAACACTCTTGCGTTTGGGTATAAGGATGAAAGTCATCGTCTCGTATGTTTAGTTTATTAAGGCAAGAAATACTATGAAAAAGGTTTTTTCGGGAGCATTGATGATTTTTTTGAGCGTAACTTGCTCATATGTGAGCGCAGTCAATGAACAAATTATGGTGAGATTTTGTGTGCCAGATGATCCCAAAGTAGGGGAGGCAAGCGCATGGAGATTGGATGTCCCCGCAGGATTGATTGGCACATTTTGTATGGATGCTATTAATCTTCGTGATGAACCCCTGACTATGCGCTTAGCAGTAGTAGATGGCGAAAAAACAGAAAATGGTTTGGGTACTTGCGGTCTCGAGTGAGAAATTGAAAGATTTGGTAAATATGTCTCTGGATTACCCAATGAGATAACCTTGTGACCCAAAGAATCTCGCAGATTTCAGCCGACTATTCAATTTCCAGATTCGCTAACGGGCGAGCAGTACGGTTGTGTTGCCTATTTTGATGCATCACAACTTTCTGGTGTCAAGTCAGTTTCCATGATTTATCGCTACGCACACGTGATCTGGGCGAATCTTACACCACCGCTCAAACGCTCACTCACCACGAACTACCCACAAGATCCTCTTTTCCCTCCCAAACAAAATGTGCCAGGATTTCTCGGTATCAGTGGGTGATCTGGTGTCATGGCTGTTGAACTCATCAATACCGGGACTATTGACTCACGCGTCGCAGCCAAATGCGAGATTACGACTCACTGACGAGGTACACACACGTATTCTGCTATCGTAACAAAAGATGTTCCAGCAGGCCAGAAGGAGGTACTTGTCTGTACACTTCCCATTGACGCTAAAATGACTCTCCAAGCTTCAGCACGTATGACCTTAGCCTATTCCTCTCTAGGTATTGCAGACCAGAAACTCATCAAAATACCTGAGGAATATACAGAAGTCAGAGAAATTCACCTGCAACGAAAGCAGTTTTTTCTTCCCAAAATACTAATTGCTGGACTCATCATCATCAGTCTGCTTACCATAGTTGGAATACGTAAATTTAAATTTTTGTCAACTCATAAATAGAGATAATTCTCTCCTAACTTGTTTTTCTAAAGGTGTTTGGTACAATAAGGAGCACAAAAGGTTCCTTTATTGCTACCCACTTTCATGGGAGAACACGAAAATCAGACTAACCATTTTTGAACACAAATAGTAACTGCCTTGAAGCAGTTTTTTGCCTATTGGAAAGCTGAACAAGATAAAGTATTCAGCGCATTTACGGATCATTCTGCCGTGACTCCAGAACACAGTTTTGCACAGCACTGGGAAGAGCTAAGAGCATACTACAACAAACATATTCACCTATGATCTATCCTGAGAGCGAAATGGGTAGTTTTCGGACTAACAGGACTCAAAATGCTTGTCACGCATACAGCATTTGGACATGCATTGGGATACGCTGCTACGTGAGCTAAAATTTTGCTAGTAAATGTCTTGTTTAAAAGCGTTTTGGTCAATTATCTCTTGTTCTTATTGGTAATGCTGGGATTGAACCCACAGTTTGCTTTGGTATCAGATATTAGTGATAGTTGTATCAGCGAATCGGTATTTGAAACCTGTATGCAACAACCAGATGCATCACAAGAAATTTGTCTCGTACAAGCTATGCAAGGCGAATGCACACCTACTAATCAAGATGTTCCTGCTGATGATAGTATTGAGCAATTGGTAGCACAATCTGTAACTGATGGGGTCATTATGCAGACCACGGATGGAGTAATGGAGATTATTGTAAATAATGCAGAAACGACTGAAGAGATAGGTACAGAAGCATCTGAAGAAGCAGATGATGAGCCAGGAGTAATAGTAGTCAATGAACTTCTTATTCAAGATGATACTACTATTGGGACATCAACGGGTGATGTACTTACTGGTGAAAATATAGACAGTCTGAGTTCAGCAGTTGTGTGAACACCTGATACCGGTACATCAGTAACGCTTTGAAATGAAGCTATTGAGAATGAAAAAGTAGAAATTGAACAACCACAAGTCTGTACAACCGAAGTATTGTTGCCAGGAGAAGCAACTTCTTGGAACATAGTTTCTATCACACTCCAAGGCAATAAATATCAAGTACCCAATGAACAGAGATTGGATACCCTTGCTACATTCATCACGGAAATGGGCAAAGCAGTGGATATGTATATGGAGACGACACTTGTGGGTACAGCAGATACTCAGACATTAGCAATACAAGGAGATCTCTATGGACTTGAAAAAATTGATTTTGTGGATGGATATGGAGAGAACCATAGCTTCACCTTTGCAGTAGATTGTCATGAAAGATATGATGCTTGTATGAATTATTGTTCAATGTATGAAAAGAGGATGCAAAAAATAAATAACCGACAATCATGTGAAGTCTACTGTGGACTAGCAGAGCCTGGTTCTCATACCGTTGCGGAAACAGGAACTCAAGCAGATATCCTAGATAATGTCGGAGCAGAACAACCGCAGGAGCAAGATACTACCGATACCAATGAAGAAGAGCAGGATACACAAGATGCTGAGACTCTTGATGAAGTAAAAAAGGATCAAATAGTTGAAGTATTGAGTAGTGCGCAAGTTGGCACAGCAACAACTGCATCAGGAATTACTTCTCCAATTGTACAAGAGAGCGAATCGCCTCAAAATGAAAAATGAAAAGCAGTGAGTACCTTACCTACTAAAAATAAGGAAACGAGAGATACAAAAGTGATACAACCCATAAGTGAAACGGAAACACAACAAAGCGAGGAAGTTTGTACGGAACAATTGAATCTTACCTGCTTGAGTAAATGTATCATGGTAGGAGGAAATCCACTAAGTTGTAAAGTTGCTTGTGGCAAAACGATTTGTATGGAAACACATATACCTGAGGAAGATGCTATTCAAGAGGAAACAGATCCAGATGCATTTATCTTTGTCGATACGCTTGATGATGGCACAACTAGTGATGTGTGCCTGACTAACAGTGATTGCTTTACATCGTGTATAGAAAGTGGTGATAATCCTGTCGCTTGCAAAACGCAATGTACGTCGTGTCCAAGCTCTGAAGAAGGCAATACCGTCCCAGTTAGAGAGAGAGACGACTTTACTCCAGAGGAGAAAGAACGTCTTTGTAGTTGAAATGAACTTGCTACTTGTATGCAAGGATGTTTGGCACAAGGCAAGGAAAATCGTCTGTGTCACACCGTCTGTAGTAGATGTGAACAGGAATTTATTGTCACTGATGGATTTGATGTAGAACAACAAGCACTTTTTGAAACTATTATGGATCCTGTTATCAATATAGAAGGGGAAACTATTGGAGTAACTTTCACGGCTCCCATAGCATTTGCAGTGAGCGAATCACCTGCATCTCGTGCAGTTATTTCTGAAGGGACAACCATCACTACCAAAGATAGTGTGCCTCTCACCCTCAGTGAAATTCATACAGCCCCACTTTCTAGAGAAAACCTAGTAAGTGAAGAGGCACCAGAGAACTTGATTGCGTGATTTGCGTGAGGTATGCATTTTGGTACGGAGAACACGACATTGTATTTTGACAAGCCCATTGCATTGACCTTCCCTGTGAACTGAAGAGCTGATGGCGATTTGGTAGATATAACTATTCATCATGCAGGAGAACCATTTGGTATTCGTGGCTTGACTACCAATCCCAATAGTCTTTGTCTCAATGGTGAATCATCTGATATAGGATACTCAGTACCTATCGTCAATGGGGAAGCAACTATCTACACCTGTAGTGCATCACATGTACTTGCACACACCACAGGTACCTATTTTTGCATGACTGATGGTGCATGATGGACGAAAAATTCTTGTGCAGGCACATGAACTTGTAGTTGTAATGGTGAGTCTTGACGATGCTATGGAAGATGTCAAAACTCACCATATAATGTGTGTAACGAACCTAGTGATTGTTCTTGAAATCCTTGTTTGGACTTAGCCTTGTGCGTCAATGGTGCTACATGTACGACTCACCAAGATTGTGGACCTGGGGCGTGTCAATGAGGAACATGTAGAAACTGTCCCACGCAATGTGGACCTGGGACGTGTGGAGATACCACGCCCTTGTACGATGCAAACAATAGTGGTGATGCTTTGACCTGATGAACCACCTGACTTTGTGCTGCTGGAGAAGTTTCATGATTTTCCTATAATTCATTTTCCCATGCGTGGTGATGGTTATGTGGTAATGACAATGTAAGCTGTGCGAGAAATGAATTGTGGTGCGGTGACGCCGCCTATCAAACAGGGTATGGAGAAGAATGTGGTGATGGTGGTGGCTGTGCTATGACTGGTGAAAGTTGTTATCTCTGTACCTGTGGTGTGCCAACTACAGGTGCTTGTGGTAGTCTTCATAGTGGATATATATATGATGCAGATGGTTGAGGAAATGGTCTGACCTGAGGAAGTTCTTGATTGTGTCTGACATGAACCCTATGAGCATCTGGTGTAATATGGTGAACAGGATACAATAGATGGTGACGACGTTGTGAATGACTGCATGGAGCAACTGGAGCTAGTTGTTGAGCATTCCAACTGATGTGTTGAGATGGTATCCTTACTACCTCAGGTGGTGCAGAGCAGTGTGATGACGGGAATACGTGAAGTAGCGATGGCTGTAGCTATTCGTGATGTGATTATGAGGCATTGTATTATTGTAATACGTCTTTCGATAGTGTTTACGATTTTACTGCCACAAGCTGTACTGCTATGTGAGATGGTTGTGAAGTATGTGGTATGGGGTGAGTATGTGGAGGCAGATGTTCAGCAGGTTCAGACACTCCATATGCAGTTTGTAGGGATGATAGCATGTGTAATAATGGGACATGTGATGGAATCCCCGACCCAACCTGTATAGATGGTGCAACTTGTAGCAATGATAATGATTGTGGTATCGGTCGATGCAATGCTACAAAATGTGAATGCCCTACTATCGAAGAATGTGAATGACCATGAATCTGCTGACCATTCAATGGATCAGGTGTCTATGATGCGAATAATAGTGGTGATAGTACAGGTATATCTGGAGGGAATGCAAATTTGTGTACTTCATGAGATATTTCCAACTATGCATACTCATGAACTACCCATACGTGGTACTGGAACTGTGGGGCATGAGTAGTCTCAGGCGATATTGTCTCATGTAGTGCTCCAGAAAGATGGTGTGGAGATACAATTCTGCAGACAGGCAATGGTGAACAATGTGATACTTCTGCAGTTTGATGTACATGAAATTCTGATATATGCAATGGTAGTTGTGCTTGTGTAGCAGCGGCAACTGGCTATTGTGGTAGTCTCAGTGGTACGTATGTATACGATGCAAATAATAGTGGTGATAGTACAACAGGAGGAACATCGTGATTATGTGGAACAGGCACGGTGACTTGATTTGCTTACAGTACAACAGGACATACTTGGTCATGGACATGTGCTTGAATTGGTGGGTATGGGAATGCTACCTGTCGTGCAAATGAAGAATACTGCGGTAACGGCAGTACAGGAAATGCATGAGGAAATGAAGAATGTGATGATGGAAATGCCACCAGTAGTGATGGATGTAGTTATCCTGGCTGCGACTGGGATCCTGTATCATGCGATCTGGTAGCTGCGCCTGTACCTCAAGTCATCACAGGGTCGGTGAGTTTTACTCTCAATAATCAGGCGAGTTATGAAAAAGTAAGTCAACTAGACTACGGTGATGGAGTGACCTGAGCTAGTATAAGTCCTCATACGTATAGTAGTACGTGAACTTTTGTAGCTGCTGCGACTATCTATCATTCGTGAAACAGTAGCTTAACTGACGTCTGTACCGATATGGTGATTATTTATTCGTGAGCACTTGCTACAGGATGTAGACTATTTAGTGGAGAAGAAATGCAAAGCACCTTCTCAGCTGGTCCTCCTACACAAGTATCACTCCAAGGAATAGATGAACAATGGGCTGACCTCACCGGTGGTTGAGCAGTAATTATAGAGACAACCGTTGTTATTCGTTCATCTACGTGAGCAATTCTGCATTCTGGGACAGGTAATGTAAACTTCTCACAAACTATCAGCACAGGTGCAATGCCCGTTACTATCACGACAACAATTACCTACAGATATTGAACTACCTATCATAGAATAACTTCAACGAGAGTACTGTGAAGTGGTACACCAAATGACAGCTGATCATCTGGCTATACGATGCCATTCTACTGTGAAGACCTCACCTATTGTGGTGATAGCAGTACACAAAATCCAAACCAAATTGGCCTCATGTGAGCAACGGGTATAGGTGACGAACAGTGTGATGATGGCGCCAACGGCATATGATCCGATGGCTGCAATGACTACTGCAAAACGTCTACCAATGGCTCCTGCGGAGCCAAACATGGCACTGGCTTCTATGATGCTAATAATAGCGGAGACTACCTCACCTGAGGATCTACAGGACTCTGTACCACCGGTACGGTTACCTCATTCACCTACAACACCGGCTCTCATACCTGGACCTGGACCTGCGCTGGCACCAACAGCGGAAGCAATGCCAGCTGTAATGCGTCGGAG
>CAZWFZ010000012.1:0-9084 GCA_964633455.1 uncultured Candidatus Peribacteria bacterium
AAGCAATGGTTGCTAATACCGCTGGAAACTCACGTTTCTCTAAATCATCTTTGAATTCACCGTAGTCAACACTGATACGCTTACGAGTGAAGTCTACGACTTGTTCATACAAACGCTGGTCACTGATTTGACCCGAAGCATCGAACACCTGGTCTAAACTATTTCCAAATTCATGGTTAAGTTGTTGACGAATTCTTGCGGTATAAAAATCACACATCATATCCGAGAGAAGAACATGTTTCCATGACTCCACCGGCAAATACTGGCGATTTTTATATAGTAAGAACAGTGTGCGGTAAGCGCCTGGTAATCGCTGATTGTGAGCATGATCACTATTGAACAACACCCCAATTGCTGGGAAAATGTTCTTCTGGAATGGTGACCAGTTGTACAGTTCATTTTTTGCTAACAGTTTGTTCATCTGCTTCACCAGTTCTTCCTTGTCCGGTTGAAAGACAAAGAGTCTTGGAGTAAAACTCTTGGCAAAAAATAAATTAAGTTCTGTCGCGGCGGCGATCATATCGCCTCGCTTGAGGGCATCACACACTAGGTCTTTGACCTTGTAGGCGTTTTGACACAGAATGTCTTGCAGTGAGTCATCTGTTGAAGAATTTTTTTGTCCGTTCATAAAATTTAAAATTTTTTGTTGATTAGGTTAATGAAGACGTTTGCTGGGAAAACCTACTGATTTAAGAGTCTTTTGCAAGAGCTTGTTCCAAAAAGTTGAAAAATACATATAAATCATTGACATCTGTATATACTCAGAAGCTAATTCTACAGGTTCAGGCGAGGTGGAGTGCGGTATGGAGAGGCTGTGCACAGTGTGTTCCTGCTCTGAGACAAATATTATGGAGCGAGGCTGTTTGGGCTAGACGTTGCCGTCCATCACAGGCGAAGGAGAAGACACCAACGCGCCCTTTGGCGGTTTTTTGTCCCAGGAGACGTAGCTTTCCTTCGTGCTCTAACGTAGCAAAATGCTCAAGCGTAAACTCAATCAGTGGTTGTTCTTGATCTGCTAATGCTGTGTAGTCTCCTTTTTCATGCAACCATTCTATGGCCTTTCCCAAACTGCCAACAGCAAGCACATTCGGCGTGCCAGGTTCAAACTTGTCTGGTGCATCTAGCAACGTATATCCTGTTTTGCTAACATCACTAATAGCACCCCCACCCATCATAAGTGGTTCCAATTGTTGTAGAAGCTCTTTCTTGACTCGCAAAAAGCCTACACCATTGAGCGCGTAGCATTTGTGACCAGTTGCTCGAACCATATCTGCATCCCATGCCTGTACGTCGATCGGTAGGTGCGGGAAATGCTGGGAAGCATCGACGAGAAGGAGGCAATCCGGCGGCAGATGTTGACGGAGTCCTGCGAGATCCACAACGGTTCAAGTGACATTGGAGACCGCACTGACCACCACGGCCGCCGGCTTTTCCCCGCACTCCTCCAACAACCCGTCCATCACGAGCTCACCTTGGCTGTCTACAGGAAGTCGATGTAGTTTGATCTGATGGGTTTGCTCTGCACGAAGCCAGAGCAATAAGGTACTATGATGTTCGATGACACTGATAGCGATAGTAGCTCAAGGCGCAATATACTCACTGCGAAGCAAGCCTTCTACGGCCATATTGCTTGCATGCGTACTACTCGCACAAAAAATCACTTCCTCGTCATGAGGTGCATTGATGTGCGTAGCTAATTGTTGTCTGACAGATCGGTATAGTGCTTCTGACGCGAGCGCCGCAGAATATTGGCCTCTATGAATCGTTGCATAGTCACGCTCAAGATAGTCACGAGATCGATCAATAACTATAGCTGGTTTGTGTGTTGTCGCAGCACTATCTAAATATACTACATCTGGATGATGCACAAAGTAGGGAAAATCTGCCTTAGAAAAGTGCATATGTACTTCCCACTAGAGATAAAAGTTATTTTTTGTGCGTCACGTGATGTGGTTTTTTGTCAGAGTGATGGAAATAGTTACTGAGGAGAAAGGAAAGTGGTGCAGCAAAGAAGATAGAACTAAACGTTCCTCACACGATACCAACACCCATAGTGAAAGCAAACAAACGTAGCACACCCGTACCGAAAATGTACATAAAGAGAATCATGATCAAGGTACTGAGAGAAGTCGATAATGATCTCCTCATTGTCTGCCAAAGGCTAAGTTCAAATATCTGTGCGTATGTAATAGTCCCTTTTTCAATAGCAGATTTTTTCTCTAGGAAATTTTCTCTTACTCTATCCAAAATAATAATCGTATCGTTGATACTATATCCCATTACTGTCAGAAGCGCAATAATAAATACTGCATCTACCTGTACTGCATTATTGAGCATCATCAATATGCCATATCCTCCCGCTGCAGTTGTTACATCAAACAACAAAGTTAGAATCGTAATACCACCCAAAAGAACTGGTGAAACAAATGTTCTCATCTCAGAAAATGAGAACAAAATATAGATAGCAATAAGTAACAAACCAAAACCAATAGCGTATTTAGCAGATTTCTTCATATACTCTCCAATACTTGGTCAGATGACCGCAAGTTCGAGTATATCAGCTTTGTCAGTGATGGTTTGCGACTTGATGAGTTGCTCCTCTATCGTACTAGTCACGAGCTCAATCTGCTCATCACCTGAAAAGACCATCTGAACTAGGAGCGATCCATATGCATCTTTTTTTCAAGCACTCACTACTGCGTCTGTTATTCAGTTATTCTTGAGTGAAGTTGCAATAGCATCTACTGTCGAAGTTGCAATTTCTGGAGCATCAACTACTGTTCTCACTCAACCAGTAAACTCAATAGACAATCTCATGTTAGAATAAAATATCCAAGCTCAAATTCACATCACTACAAAACTCACAATAACCCATGCACGTGCATGTTTAATAATAGGAAATTTCATCGTTCACAACAAGGAATAAATAAAAGTATACTAGTCAAATAGAGGATAATTACAACGCAATCATATGTGAGTTCACTGCTTCCTGAGCTGCTAGTTCCTGTGCTTTTTTCTTGCTCGGAGCAACTGCAGAGGCAAATTCCTGTCCATCACAAGATACCGTCGTACGATATGAGAGGATGTTACCACTTGGTTCTTGCTCTGCTATTTCATCCGTGTACGTCGGTAATTTTTGATATGTTTTTTGGCAATACTCTTGCAAAAGACTCTTGAAGCTCTTAGTCGGGAAAAGTGCTCACTCCTGCAAACGAGGATAGACCGTACGCAAGACAAATGCTTGCGCTTGCACATCTCCTGCGAGCAATGAAATCATGCCTACCAATGCTTCAAAACAATCAGACAATACCGCATCTTTGTCACGTCATCCTGACTTTTCCTCACCTCTTCCAAGGAAAATATGCTTATCTAATCCTATCTCTCTCGCCACGTCCGCTAAAGTAGATTCTTTTACCAAAAAAATCTTAGCCAACGTCAATTGTGCCTCAGACAGATCCTGAAAATCCTGGTATAATTGTTTGCAAATGGTATGTCCGACTACAGCGTCTCCATAAAACTCTAGTCTCTCATTGTCCGGCAAAGCAGGAACAAGATCTGCAGCGAATGATTTATGTACAAATGCTTGTACAATTACTTCCTCATCAACAGATGGAGAAAAAAGTATATCCAACTGCTTCAGATAGATAATAAGGTCAGGCAAACGCTCGGTTACTCTCTGCGGATAGGTCATGAAAATGGCTTAAATTAAGCAAGGAAAGTTATTGTGGGTCTACAGAAGAGAGCAACTTGTGTCAGATACCGTTGATGAGTTTTCAGCTAGCGTCATCGCCATATCTTTTGGCGAGTTCTATCATCTCATTGAGGACGACTTCCTTGGGTGTCTTGAGACGGACGTATTCAATATATCCCAGTACAAATACTACTCTATCCATGATATCCATATCATCATACGAAAAAGAGACCGTATGCTCATTTACTTTGGTACGAACCGTTGGTTCATAATCAAGAAAATAAGGAGCGACCTCTTGAATATAGGCAAAATCAATTTCTTCAGATTCTATTTTACGAAAATACTGATCGACAATATAACTAATCTCACGATCTACATCACCGAAGTAGTCGCTTGCCAAGACAGCTCTCATATCAACTGCTTCCTGTCCTTCATCAAGTTTTACTATCTTATCTAATTTATCGATTTCTACGAGAAGCGCTTCTTTATCTTGAATAGTTTGCCAAAAATAACGCTGATAAAAATAGACCAACACGATTTTTCTTGCGTAAATTCTTGCTTTAATGTTCATCTATCCAGACATGCGACATGGTAAAAAACATCCCCTAAGGGCATGACCAAACATGTTATGCTTCCAAAAGAGCTGTTTTCTTGCTCTTTATAGTCACGACTTGTTTGCCTTTATACCAACCACAATGTCCACATACCCTATGTGCAGGTGTATATTTGGCACAATGTGCGCATTTAACGAGCGAAAGATTTTCGTGAAGTCTCTTCATTTCTTTGGACATCCACATATGCTTTTGCTGACGTTTTTTCGCAATCGATCTTTTCTTTCTTGGACCAATCATTTCACAAAACAAAAAGGATAAAGGTGAACGGAGGGTATACTATGCTGCTTTCTTTTTCGCTGCAGGTTTTTTAGCTGTCGCTGGTTTCTCTGCTTTGGTCGCAGGAGCTTTTTTAGCTGCCGCTGGTTTCTCTGCTTTGGTCGCAGGAGCTTTTTTAGCTGTCGCTGGTTTCTCTGCCTTGGGTGCTGGCGCTTTCTTAGCTACTGCTGGTTTGGGTGATTTTACTTTCTTGACCTTCGGTTGAGCAGCTTTCGCTTTGAGAGCAGCTTTCTCAGCGTTCTTTTGAGCAATAAGCTCTGCACTCAAAATATCGACTACCGTCTCCAAATACACACGTCCGTCATATTTGGTCATTTTCTTTTTTCTGAAGAACACAATACCATCAGTCATAGCGTGCAACGTGAAATCCTTGCCTTTGTAGACATTGACGCCTGCTTGATATTTATCGCCTTTTTGTCTAATGATAATATTGCCCGCGCTAGCAGTTTGTCCAGCAAATAACTTCACCCCACGGTATTTGGGTTGGGAGTCTTTGAGGTTTTCTGAACTACCGGCGGCTTTTTTGTGAGCCATGATTGAAACAAAAACATAAAAAAGATACACAATGTACTATTTTTCCTGGTATCAACGTTACCAATACTGATTTCAAGACAAAATGCAAGGTTTTTCCTTTTAGAGGCCTTCTTCTACTGCAGAGAGGTCAGTTTCAGTCTCTTCGACCTTTATACCTCATCTGAAGATCTCTCCAATTGGCAATAATCTACCAATAATAACGTTTGCTTTGAGATCCAACAATCTATCAATAGAACCTCTTGTTGACGCCTCTACCATCACTCTGATAGTTTCCTGGAATGAGGCAGCGGACATCCAAGAGTCTGACTCCTTCGCCACTTGTGTCAAACCGAGTGCCAATCTTTCTCCTTTGGCAGCCTGTCTACCTTCTGCTTCAAGTCCCTTATTAACTGCTATAAAGTCCTCAAATTTAACGATCGTACCAGGAATAAAGCTACTATTTCCCGTATCTTCGATAATTACCTTAGAGAACATCTGTTTGATAATAATTTCCATATACTTGTCATTTACTGACTGACCTTGTGAAGTATATACTCTCTTGATCTCTTTCACGATATATCTTTGTGCTTCAAGGGCGCCTACGGTGTTCATATATTCTGAGATATCCAATGATCCCGTAGAAATAACCTGACCTTTGAATACTTCAGCACCTTCTTTGACTTTGAGTACGGTTCCAATTGCCAACTTCTTTTTAGCTTTTTGTGTCGTACCGATGACGATATGATCCTTCTTCACTTCCATCACTTTTCCTTCTTCCTTGATTTTGAGTTTACTTCTTCCCTTGGTAGCATATGCCGCGCCCTTAGCAAGTTCTTCTCCTTTTCTCACTTCACATGTATACCCATCTTTGATGATATAGGTTTGTGGAATAGGCTCTGAGATTATTTCTACTTCTGTTTTTTTCGCTGATTCAATGATTTGGATGGTGCCATCAAAAGGCACGACAATTGCTGGCTTCTTTGGGTTTCTCACTTCAAATAATTCCTCTACTCTCTTGATACCCATAGTAATATCTCCTTCTGCTTGAGCAATACCTCCCGTATGGAACGTACGCATCGTCAACTGCGTACCTGGCTCACCAATAGATTGTGATGAGATGACACCAATAGGACAACCCAATTGTGCTTCCTCTCTTGTCGAAAGATCCATACCGAAACACTTCTGACATACACCACTGATGGTTGTACAGGTCAATGGACTTCTCACAGCTACCATATCTACTCCACTATCCATAATCAAACGCAACATTGCTTTGTCAATCAAGGTATCTTTTGTTACCAAGACATTTCACTTGGTATCAATCAGATCTTTTGCCAATGTTCTACCAAAAATCAATTCATCAAATTCCTCACCTCTCATATCTGCTTCATCCTTGGTGATGAGGATGAAGTTTTCTGTACCACATGTCACCTCTCTGACGACTACTTCTTGTGATGCATCTACCAATCTTCTCGTCAAATATCCAGACTCAGCTGTTCTCAATGCTGTATCTGCTTTACCCTTTCTTGCGCCATGCGCAGAAATAAAGTATTCAATTGGACTAAATCATTCGAGCAATGATGATTTAATAGGCAACTCAATAATCTCTCCTGATGGTGAGGAAACAAGCCCCTTCATACCTGCCATCTGAGTCATCTGTACCCAGTTACCTCTTGCTCATGAATCAATCAAATTGTAGATATCATCTCCTGGTTTGTATGACTCTTTCACCAACTTTTCAATTTGTGCCTTTGCTTCACTCCATTCAGTAATAATAATTCTGTGTTTCTCCTCATCAGAAATAAATCCTTTGAACCAGAAGTTGTGAATCTCATTTACTCTTTCGTTGGCAATATGAAGGATTTCACCTTTTTCTTCTGGAATAGTTAGATCAAAAATATTCATTGTTACTGCAGACTTGGTAGCAAAGACAAATCCCCAGTCCTTGATATCATCAGCGACCTGTACCGTTGTTTGTCTACCGTAGTGATCGAAGATGACGTCGAGGATTTTCTTGAGTCCTTTTTTGGTAACTTTTTCATTCACATATCTCACTTTCTCTGGCAACAAGTGGTTGAAGATTGCTCTTCCTACCGTAGTTTCTATAAATTTATCTTCCCATTTGAGCAAGACCATATCTTTGATATCCAGCAACGATGCACGATAAGCAGTCATAATAGCTTCGATTGAAGCGAACTTGCCTTGAATAGGTGTTTCTTTTGCTAATGAAGTCAGATAATATACACCCAATACCATATCCTGTGAATGGGTAATTACTGGTTCACCAGAAGCCGGTTTGAGGACGTTTTGGTCTGACGCAATCAAGTCTCTCGCTTCTGCTTGTGCTTCTTCAGATAATGGCAAATGAACTGCCATCTGATCTCCATCGAAGTCAGCATTGAACGCAGGTGTCACGAGTGGATGAATTCTAATTGTTTTACCTGGCATTAATTTGATCTTGAATGCCTGAATAGACAATCTATGCAAGGTAGGCGCACGGTTGAGCAAGACATATTTATCTTGAATAACTTCTTCAAGAATCTTGAGCGCGATAGGGCTTTGATCCTTGATTAACTTCTCAGCTTGCTTGGGAGTATGTGCAATTTTTCTTTCAATCAATTTCCCAATAATGAATGGTGTAAACATCTTCACTGCCACATACAATGGCAAACCACACTCATTGAGTCTCAAATTTGGTCCAACCGTAATAACTGAACGCCCTGAGTAGTCCACTCTCTTACCCAGCAAATTCTTTCTGAAGATACCTTCTTTACCAGAAAGCATATCAGTAAGAGACTTAAATATCTTAACACCAGCGCCAAATTTACCAGCATTTGCTGTTTCTCCGACCAAGAGGTTGTTGACTGCTTCCTGGAGCAATCTGATCTCATTTTTCTTGACGACATCTGGCATACCTACCTGGATCATTTTCTTCAATCTCAAATTTCTCATCAGTACACGTCTGTAGAATAAGTTGACGTCTGATGAAGCGAATTTACCACCCTCAAGTTGGACGACTGGTCTCAAATCTGGTGGAATAACAGGCAAGTGCGTAAGTACCATTGCTTCTGGTTTGACTCCAGAAATATAGAGGTTGATCAAGAGTTTTAGTTTCTTGAATGCTTTTCTTCTTTCTTCTCCTTTGATATTTTGGAACGTCGACAAAATAGTAACAATATCTTCCTCGATACGGACTTGTTTGAGCAAATGCAAAATAGCTTGTGATCCAGAAGCAAACGTAAACGCTCCCTCAAATTTATAGAAAATATTTCTGTAATCACTTTCGAGAATAGTTCAACCTACTTTGAGATTAGACAAAATAGATTTGATTCTGCTATATTCTTTTTCGAGTCCTGCTTTGTTGTCTGCATACATTTTTCTCAATTCCTCTACCTGCACTGCAGCATCTTTAGTAGACTTGGTCTTGGTGGTCTCGCTATGTCCTTTCTCTTGGGATTTCTTTTCTTGATCATAAATTCTATCAAGCTCTTCTACTTTCGCATGATAGTCCTTGTCGAGCGTTTGGAGAACATTTTTCTTTTGGGGTTCATTGATATCAGTAACGATATATTTGACGAAGTAGAGTACTTTTTCAATTTCGTTGATAGAAAGATTGAGCAAAAGACCAATCCTTGAAGGAGTTGCTTTGATATACCACACATGTACTACAGGAGCAGCAAGTTCGATATGTCCCATTCTTTCTCTTCTGACTCTTGAAGTAGTGACTTCTACACCACATCTTTCACAAACGATACCCTTGTATCTTACACCTTTATACTTGCCACATGAGCATTCGTAATTTTTCATAGGTCCAAAGATTGCCTCACAAAAAAGACCTTTTTGCTTTGGCTTCCCTGTTCTATAGTTGATCGTATCTGGTGATTCAACACTACCAAACGACCAGCTCTTGATATCATCAGCTGATGCTAGGAGCACTTGTAACCCATCGAAATACTTTTTGATCATCGGTTGTGAAAGTAAGGGTAAATA
>CAZWFZ010000012.1:9184-18653 GCA_964633455.1 uncultured Candidatus Peribacteria bacterium
GCAGAATATGCTTCGAGCGCCCACACTTCCATTTCTCCGAATCTCTGTCCACCTTCTCTCGCTTTACCACCGAGCGGTTGCTGAGTAATCAATGAGTATGGTCATACTGATCTTGCGTGAATCTTATCTTCAACCATATGGATCAATTTAATGATGTGCATGTATCCGACCGTGACTCTATTGTTGTATGCTTGACCTGTTCTTCCATCGTAGACGACAGATTTACCATCCACAGGATATTTGATCTCTGCAAGCATATTTCTAATATCTTCTACACCAAACGAAGAGAACAACGGAACAGCAAATTTCATGCCGAGCGCTTTGGCAATCAAGCCAAGCTGTGTCTCGAGTGTCTGACCGATATTCATACGTCCAATTACACCCAATGGATTGAGTACAACGTCTACTGATTGACCGTCTGAGGTATACGGCATATCTTCTTCGGGAACTACTACAGAAATAATACCCTTGTTACCATGTCTTCCTGCCAACTTATCACCGACCTCGATCTTTCTCGTAGAGGCAACATATACTTTGATTTTCTTTCTCACACCTGCAGTCAAGTTATCTCCTTTTTTCGCATCCAAAATAACCATATCAATTACTTTTCCTTCACTACCCGCTGGCATATACAAAGAAGTGTCTTTGAAACTCTTGGATTTATCACCGAAGATCGCTTGAATTAACTTCTCCTCAGGAGAAAGTTCACCCTCACTCTTTGGAGAGATTTTACCAACGAGAATATCACCACCCTTGACGGTAGAACCAATTCTCACAATACCATCATCGTCCAAATTCTTGAGCTTCATCAAGGAAACACCAGGAATATCGCTTGTGGTTTCTTCGGGTCAGAGTTTGGTATCAGCAACTTCAATCTCGAATTCATCGATATGAATAGAGGTAAGTTCATCCTGTTTCACGAGTCTTTGAGAGATAACTACCGCATCTTCATAATTGTATCCTTCCCAAGGCATAAATGCTACTTTGAGGTTTTTACCGAGAGAAATTTCACCATCAACTACTGATGGTCCTTCGATAAGCACTTTTCCTTTTTTTACTTTTTCACCGATAGTCACTCTTGGCCATTGATGAATAACGGTTTTTTGATTTGACCTCTTGAAGGTCAAAATTTCATGTTCTTTGACACCTGCTTTTGCATATCTGACTTTCACTCTTTTGCCATCTACATACAGTACTTCACCATCTTCCTCAGCCTTGACTACCGCATAGGTCATCGCAGCGATATCTCCCTCCAATCCTGTACCCACCAATGGAGCTTCAGGTTTGAGCAAAGGTGTCGCCTGACGTTGCATATTCGTACCCATCGCAGCACGTACCGCATCATCATGATCTACGAAAGGAATCACTGATGTATTTGGACTGAAAATTTGTGAAGGATTGACGTCCACGTGGGTGATATCGTTGACGTAGAAAATTTCCATATTGATGAAATGTCTCGCTGGGACACGTTTCATCATAATATTTCTATGTTCATCCAAGGTAATAGAAATATCTGCAACGATATATTTTTCGTCGTATTCTGGTGAGATATACTCTACTTCTTCTGAAACAAACGGTCTGACTTTGATCACAGATTGAGATTTACCAAACGCAGCCTCAATTTCCTCTGCTAATTTTTGGGTAATATATTCACCATCTTTGACGATTACTCTTCCTTTGGGAGTAGTAATAGCCTCGTCAGCAATTTTATTGATCAAACGAGCCGCAATAGGAGGTAATTCTTTCACTACCTTCATAGCAGGTGTTTCCATAAATCCATACTCATTGATCTTACTATAGAGCGACTGATAGACTACCAATCCAATGTTCTGTCCTTCAGGTGTTTCAATAGGACAAATTCTACCATAATGCGATTGATGTACATCACGCACTTCGAAGGTTGCTGTTTCTCTTTTGAGTCCTCAGGGTCAGAGAGCAGTAATTCTTCTCTTGTGTTCAATTTCAGCCAACGGGTTGATTTGATCCAAGAACTGTGACAACTGAGAGGTAGCAAAGAAACTCTTGATTGAGTTATCGATGATCTTGAAGTTCGCCAAACTCGTGAGTTTGATTGGCTCCTCAAGATTGAGGACACTCAACTTACCTTTCACACTCTTCACAAATTTTCTCATCACAGGAGATAAATGTGCATACAATGTTTCACCCATGGATCTAATACGTCTGTTCGCTAGATGGTCGATATCATCATAGAAGAACCCTCTTTTTTTGTTCGCGAGGTTGATCAAGTATCTAAGTGATGCAATCAAATCCTGAGCATCAAATATTTGCGATTCTGGTTTTTTGATCTCTTTGTTGACACCAATTTTGACATTAATCTTGCGTCTTGCGACCTGCCCCAAAAACATTCTGTCTTGTGACAAAAAGATTGATTTGATGTAATCCATAGCACTATCTGCATCGATGATTTCACCTGGTCTCATCTTGTTGTAGATGTAGATCGCTGCGTCTTGTGCTGAAGTGATAGTGTCTTTGTTCAAGGTGTGTTGAATGAAGTCGAAGTCTTCTTCGTCACCGATACCATCAAAAAGCGTCTTGATACTTTCATCTGTTTCAAAACCGAATACTCTCAAGAGTGAAGTAACCAAGAACTTTCTTGAGTTATTTACTCTCACTACGATTGTACCAGATTTCTCGGTGAAGACCTCCACCCAAGATCCTCTCTCAGGAATAATCTTGAATGATTGTGTCAGGTTTCTCTTGTCAAAGTTGAAAAAAATACCGTATGATCTGATAATTTGAGCAATAATAACTCTTTCTACACCATTGATCACATATGATCCCCACTTGGTCATCAAAGGCAAAATACCGATATTTATACGTTTATTAAACAACACCTTATTGGTTTCACTATCTACCAATTTCATTTTACCAGAAATAATTCCTCCATAGGTGAGTTCTTTCTTTTTGCACGTATCAATAGGATCGATAGGATCAGAAACTTTGATTTCATTGATAGTCAAAGCAAGTTTCTCACCAGCTATATCGTATACAGGATTGATATCATCAAACAATTTCGCCACATAATGCTCGAGAAAAGCTGCATATCCTTGTTTTTGTGTATCAAGCAGGTCTGGAAAATTGGCAAACTTCTTGGGTTGTGCCAAATAGGTTCTCCCTCGCTTTTCACCAAACGTCGGGAAATTAGTTGGTATTGATGGTGCTTTGGGTTTTGCTATCACGGTAGGTCTTGCTATGGCAGCTTTGGTAGCAACTACTTTTTTAGCTGGCATTGTCTTAGCAACTACTTTTTTAGCTGGCGTTGTCTTGGCAACAACTTTCTTGGCTGGCGTTGCTTTAGCTATGACCTTTTTTGCAGGAGCTACTTTTTTGACCGCAACCACCTTTTTAGCTGGAGTCGCTTTAGTAACTACCTTCTTTGGAGTTGCTTTAGCGGGTATTGCTTTTTTGGATGGTTGAGCCTTTGGTGTAGCACCTTTCTTAGCGACAGTTTTGGCTGTGCTGGTGGTTTTTTTCGGTGGAATAATCTTTTTTACCATACCTGCCATACGTTAAAGATAAAAGCAAAAAAGCCTACGAACGTTTCGTAGGGAAAACGATGAAACAAACACATGAGGAAATATGCATGAAGGGAGTGCGCAGAACATAAAGAATTCACCAAGAGTTGCAACACTATTTCTTAGCAACCGTCAATTGGTGTCTTCCTTTAGCTCTTCTTCTTGCCAGCACTCTCTTACCGGTCTTGGTCTGCATTCTGATCAAGAATCCATGAGTGGACAATCTCTTTTTCCATCTATACTTCCTGATTCTATTCAATTTTCCTGGCATTGAACAAACAAGAAAAATAAAACAATATGGGCATTACTATTTTTTATATGGCATCAAGCCTAGTTCTCTTGCTCTCAAAATTGCAGTTCTAATCAT
The DNA here is from genome assembly GCA_964633455.1 of uncultured Candidatus Peribacteria bacterium. Taxonomy (GTDB): domain Bacteria; phylum Patescibacteriota; class Gracilibacteria; order Absconditabacterales; family Absconditicoccaceae; genus CAYUST01. The sequence goes on from CAZWFZ010000012.1 coordinate 13,088, forward strand.
TTTTTGATGTCTTACACTAATGTTGCCATATTTTCTTGGTTTGATTTTGGCGAATCTTGTCGTGTATCTTTTGAGAAGATCAACTGATTTCCAGTTAATCAAACCTACACGGTGTCCATTCGTAAAGAATGGTTTTTTGACAGTAAATATACCCATGGTATGCAAGAAAAATAAAGGAAAACTAAGCTACTTCTTCAGTATCCTCATCTTTGGTAGGAACAACATCTTCCTCAGATGCTACTACATCCTTGACGAGTTCTTTTTCTCTAGATTCACGCGCGAGTGCTTCTGCTTCTTCTATCGCAACAAATTCCTTTTTCATATCCGCAAAGGTCATAAATTTTTCTTGAGCATTCATACGATAGAAGAAGAATCTTATAATTCCCTGATCCAGTGAGAGTTTGTTTTGGATAGCAGGCAACTGCGTAGGATCGACTTCTACATGATAAGAAACATAGTACGATTGAGGATTTCCACGCATAGGATAGACGGTTGTCAAAAGACCCATATCATCAGTAGCGACTACCTGTACGAGTGATGTTACTTTCTTCTTGACCTCATCAATAGCTGCCTTGGTAAGGCTAGCATCAATGACGACTACAAGTTCATACACATTCATTTGCCGGCAAATAAGAGCTAAAAACTAAATTCCATATCTGATATACTTTTGGATCACCGTTGTTCAGAGACGATCCTTTATTTTTTTGGTGTCATCGACAATTGAGGTCTGCTCGAGCAAAACGAGTTCTCCCCACTCCTTTGCAAGTTTCCCTGCTACAATTTTTTCAATAATATCTGCAGGTTTGTTGCTTTCTTTGAGCTCAGCACTAAACATAGTGGTAAGTTCATTGATAGTTTCTGCAGGCACCTCATTGACAGACAAATACGTAGGTTGCATAGCAGCAACTTGGAGAGCAACTTCCTTGGCGACGTTTTCGTCTCCTGTATAGAAGATAACACTTGCCACTTTGTCACCAGGATGTCTATAGACGTATGCATTTCCTGTAGCTACGAAAGCATCCAAGATTTGCATATTTTCTCAAATAGTTACAAAGTTATCTTTGAGAACCGTATTGACTGACTCCTTGGTTGCTTCTCAAAGCTGTGTGTAAGAAGCAAAATCTTGCTCATTACTCAACTGATCCACAATCTGTGTAGCAAGATTTCTAAACGTATCATTTTTGGCAACGAAATCTGTCTCACAAGCAAGCTTGAGACCAACGGTCTTGTCGCCATATTGTTTGATCATCACAACTCCCTCATTGGTTGCTCTATCAGCTTTGTTAGCAGCCTTGATAGCGCCTTTTTCTCTCAGAATTTTTTGCGCACGTTCGAGATCTCCTCCTGACTCTTGCAAAGCATCCTTACAATCCTTGAGTGGTGCCTGCGTAATCGCTCTAAGATCTTTGAGTGTTTGCATATCTACTTCACCCATCCCATCATCTATAACAAATAAAATACACTTATTTTGCCTTTTCTATATCTAGTTCGAAGATTGCTACAATCCATCCGCCAATTCCCATGAAGAATGGCATCAGTACTTTATCTTGCTGGATAGTAAATGAGCCTTCCCATGCCTGTTTGACAAAGAGCACCCAGATCACCATAAAGAAAAGAAAAAGTACAACAGGAACCACCCACAGATAGGGCACAAAGACGAAGATAATACCAACTACCATACATATAAAGAAGACAGTCCATCGCCCCAAGGCCTGCTTGAGATGAAAGAACTCATACACGGAGATCGTTTCCTTACTCAGTGCCACGACAATTCCAACGAAAAAATACATCAAGAGTGCTTTTTTCCTTTCTACACTACTCGGTACATATTGTTCGTTGATTAATCCGTCGAGCTCCTTTGCTTCTTCAGTCATAGGAAGCAACCAAAACTAAAGTATATGTTGTTGTCAGAACTATCCAATAATTTGATGCAACACATAGTCGATACTTTGTCTACTATTGACGTTACACATTACCATTTTCGCATTTGACCATCTATCAAAATTTGAAGATGCGAGCAAGATAGCATCTGCATGCATTTTCTCAACTTCATCGACAAATTTATGCATCAGTTGACCGTCGACAATCACTACGAGATCTGGCTTTTTCCTCAGCGCAGTAACTCCCTTGTAGACCTGCTCAATTTTCTTGAGTGCTCTACGTTTCATAGATTGTTCTTTTTTGGTCAATGCTTTGAAAGACTCGCTTTCAATATATGCTCTGAGATCATTGAGACTCTTGATTCTAGAAAGCAATGTTTCAAAGTTGGTGAGTACGCCAGCAGGAATTTTGTGGTTGAGATAATGTACACCTGCTTTGGTAGCGAGTTGTTCAATTTCCTCCTTGTATATTTCCTTTTGGCAAATCAACAATACTTCTTTGTTTGCTTTTTTAACTGCTTGGAATGCTTCTTTGGCTTGTTGAATTTGTTGACCAACCATCTCTGGATCAAAAACTACCATACCACCATAGACACCGAGCCAAAATGCTCTTGTCTTGGGGTTGGATACGTTTTTTGGATGACCCAAATATGCTTTGGTCGTGATGATATCTTGTGTGGTCATGCACGCGCAACGCAAAAGATAAAACTATTTCAAAGAAACGGTAGCCCCTGCTTCCTCGAGCTGTGCTTTGATAGTCTCTGCTTCCTCCATAGTGATCTTTTCTTTGACAGGAGTAGGAGCCTTCTCTACGATATCTTTCGCTTCTTTGAGTCCAAGACCCAAAATTTCTTTCACTACTTTGATCACACCAATCTTTTGTTGACCAACTTCTGTGAGTTCAACAGTTACCAAATCACTAGCACCACCTTCATCAGATGCACCAGCACCACCACCTGCCATCATGACAGGAGCTGCAGCAGACACACCAAATTCCTTTTCTAATGCTTTTACCAATTGGCTAAGTTCAACTGCTGACAGATCTTTAACTAAATCAAAAATCTTTTGTGCAGAAGCTGAAAGAACAATTCCACTTTCTTCAGTCATGATACTACCCTAATTAATAAATATAAAAAGACGAATTACTACAAATGTAATGGCTATTACGCCGTTTCACTAGGTGTTTCATCAGCGGGTGCTGATGCAACGGTGTCCTCAACAACAGGAGCAACTTCTTCAGCTACTACAGGAGCAACGACTGCTTCAACTACTGGAGCTTCAGCAACTGCTGGTCCTCACTGCTTGTCCGCGATAGCTTGCAATACTCTTACAAAACCACTCACTGGATGATTGAGTAAGAACAAGAATTTACCGACCAATTCTTCTTTGGAAGGAAGATTTGCAAGTTCTGCTACGTACGCAGCCTTCTGTCGAGAAGTTGCATACCAACCACCTACATATTCCATACCAAAAACACGTTTTTCTTTGGCTCGTTTCTTTTTGTGTGTATTGATGACTTTGAGCGGAGCATGTTCGTCCTGCTCATTGTAACTATACAGCACTGCAATTGATCACGCCAACTCATCTAGAGTTGCTCCATGCATCTCAGATGAGACTCCTTGGAGAAACACTCTCTTTTTGACCACTTGCAATTTGCCTTGGGCATCCTCGAGCGCAATTCTCAATGCGTTTCCCTCGTTGACAGGAATACCTGACTGTGTCAATACAACAATATTTTTCGCTTGTTGTACCTCTTGCAAATAGGTCTTGGCGAGTGCTTGTTTGTCTGCTTTCAACAATGGCATTGCCAAGATTGCATATAAATAAAAAAAACCCGCACTGAGCAAGGTCACAAAAACAAATATACAAAACGTATGGAATGTCTTTGTATCCTCGGTAGGATTTGTGCTTCTCGTCTATCTGGACATCGAGAAACAACCTACTGTCTCTGGCTACGGCAGTCAATGTATAGATGTAGACACCAAATGCAAGCGAAAAAGCAACTAAATTTAGACATAGGTAGACAATTATCCAAAAAAAGGAAAGGCTCCGGGAATCCCGAAGCCTTCGACAATAATCTTTACTTTTTCTCACACACCTTTTCGATGGTGAGATATTTTGTTGTTCCGCCCATTGGGCTCTGTTGCATCGCCTGGACAGAGACTAACAAGAAGTAGTCTACGGGGGGCCTCATGGGTGTCAGCAGATACTTCCCATACGGATGGTCATCGCTGACCAATACCGTCATAGTATATGCCTTGCCAGCAATACCCATAGACGCCTCGTGTCGCTCGCGCAAAGCTTCGAGACGAGTGATGAAATGGAGGGGATCAGTCATACTGAACAAATCCATACTCTCTCCGCAATGCAATGAATCAATTGCTACGCCCATATCTTGCTCCTGTTGGAGGGCTTCCTGTTGATTTGAACAGGCAGTGAATATAAGCGTTGCAAATAAGATCGCTAAAAAATTTTTCATGTTTTCTTTTGTTTTTTGTAATGTTTTTATAATTATTGTATAGAATAAGTCAATACAGAATGAAATTCCATGTTGGTATATATCAACAACACATGTGATTATTTCTTACTCAAACAACACTCTCCACTCCCCATACCCTTCCTTTTCCAAATCCTCTACGGGGATAAATTTCAGCGAAGATGAATTGATACAATAGCGCATACCTCCAGATGCAGATGGGCCATCATCGAAGATGTGTCATAGATGTGATCAAGCTGCACTACTCTTGGCTTCGGTTCTTATCATACCTGCAGAGGTATCGAGCTCTTCTGCAATCACACCTCCTGTAATAGGCTTGGTGAAACTAGGTCGCCCTGAGCCTGAATCAAACTTATCGAGTGAGCTAAACAACGGTTGGCCAGAGACGATGTCCACATAAATACCGGGGAGATGATTGTCTCGGTATTCGTTGGCAAAGGGAGGTTCGGTGCTACATGATTGTGTCACTTCGAATTGTTCGGGAGTAAGCGTTTCACGTAACGTTGCCTCGTCTGGTTTGGTATATGCGCCAGTAGCCATAATTTCTTTGTCTGTAATTTCTTCAAAGTATTCCTCACGCCCTGATCATTTTTTGTAGCCATTGTAACGCTCTGCAGAGTGTAACCAGAAATCTTGATGATATTCTTCTGCTGGGAAAAACGTGCTATAACGAATTATTTCTGTCACAAGTGGTGCGTCGTATTTTCCACTACGCTCTTGCATCGCTTTGGAGGCAATCGCTAGTTCATATTGGTCGAGATTGTGGTAGTAGATGACGGTAGTATATTGAGGTCACTTGTCCACAAACTGACCGTCGGGATCTGTCGGATCAATGTGACTCCAAAATATATCGAGGAGGTCGGCATAAGAAATAATGTTTGGGTCATAGAAAACTTGAATCGCTTCTTTGTGTTTGGTCCTGCCCATGGAAACACGATCATAGTTCGCGTCTTCAGCACTTCCACCTGCATAGCCTACGATAGCATCCAACACTCAAGTAGTTGTTTGAAATGCTGGTTCAATACATCGAAAACAGCCTGCCGCAAACGTAGCGACTTCGCCCGTTTGTTGTTTCATAGTTTCGGTAAGAGATAAATCAACTGAGGGTGCCATCACTTGTTTGGGGCGCAAAAAAAATGCCACGAGTGCAACACAAAGCGCCAAAACAGTCCAAATAATATAACGCATA
>CAZWFZ010000013.1:0-18232 GCA_964633455.1 uncultured Candidatus Peribacteria bacterium
GGCGTCCTCGCCTCATCAATCAAAATACTATCTACTTCATCCACGATCGCATAGTTGAGTGGTCTCCATACCAAACTTCTGTCAGCATTGGACTTAGCTAAGTTATCTCTGAGATAATCAAAACCAAGTTCAGAATTTTCTACATAGGTAATATCTTGCTCATAGGCGGTCCTTCTTTGGTCAAGAGACGTTGATTTGGTTACTGAACCAACGGTCAATCACAACCATCTATAGAGGTGTCACATCCACTCAGCATCACGTGATGCTAAGTAATCATTGACGGTGACAATGTGTACACCTTTGCCCGTCAAAGCATTGAGATACGCAGGTAGCGTAGCCACCAACGTCTTACCTTCACCTGTCCTCATTTCCGCAATATTTCCCTGATGCAAAATAATACCACCGATAAGCTGTACATCATACGGCACCATATTCCACACTTCAGTACTATCTTTGACAGGCAACTCTAGTCCCAACATTCTTCTACAAGCCTCTTTGACGGTGGCAAAAGCTTCTGGAAGTAAACTATCCAGAGTTTCTCCCTGTGCTACTCTCTCCTTGAATTCAGCGGTTTTGGATTGAATTACACTATCAGAAAGCTCTTTCCAAGCCTCAACATATCCATTGATCTGACGAACAATGGGAGCACAGGCATTGAGTTGTTTTTGATTATAATCTCAAGCAATTTTATTCAGAATTCGATTGAATGGCATGAAGTACACAAATAATAAGTGAAAGTAGTTGATAGTATTCAAGTAAAGTCATTTTGCAAAGGTTTCCTACATTTTGAGAATCTGCCGCATCCCAGATTTGATTTGGAGTTTGATATACTCGAGATGTTCTGTTTTCTTCATGACGAGTTTATCTATATCAAACCCTATTTCTTCGATCAACATACCTGTATGGTGGGCAGATATATGGTTGGGCATGATCACATAATCAGCACCTGCATCGTACAACTTCACGGCATCATCTATGTCATTACTCACGACGAATACATTTATATCCGCATTGATCGACTTACTCATGTTCACAATCTCCCGATCATCATCGAAGTCTTTGATAGTACTGATGACCATTTTGACCCCTTGTTTCATGAACGTCGTGTACATCTCTGAATTGATAGCATCTGCAAAGACGAAAGGTATTTGTTTGAGTGCCAACGGTGCAATCAAATTCGGATTATGGTCAACAACAATGTACGATAAGTTGTGCTTTTCCAATACCTGTGCAATCGAAGCACCCATACGTCCATACCCAAAGAGCATCACATCTACCTTTTCATCATGCGATATGACCTCCTCTTCTTCATCACGGTGTGCGTGTTCGTCTCCAACTATATTTCTCCACCGATGATGTATGATATTGTTGTGAATAGTAGCATAGGAGGAGAGTATAATAGTGATGAGACCGACGAACATCACGGTAGAGAGCAATCATGCATCTGTGATATGTCATGAACTAATTCCCATAGCTATCAACAGAAAGGAGAACTCACTGATCTGCCCAATACTCATACCAGCCTTGAGAGAGGTCTGATTGGTAAATCCATAGAATTTAGCTGCTCAGTAGACCAATAGCGGTTTCCCAAAAATCACTACCAGTGAGAATCCGATAATCGTCAAAAAGTGCTCTTGGAAATTAGTAAACGTCAATTGCATACCGATATGCAAAAAGAAGAGAATCAAGAAAAAATCTCTGAGCGATTTCAGCTTATTGGCTATCTCAATTCTGTAGGGAGACACCGCAAAGGACATTCACGCCAACAAACAACCAATCTCAAACGAAAAGCCTACTGCCCAAAAGAGTGATCCCAAAAGCAAGCATCGCCCCATACCTATCAACAACAAATACTCCTGCACATCTGCTAGTCGTCTCACGAGACTCGGCAAAATATAATGTGCAAACACACCCACTATACCAAGCAAGGCAATTCCTCACAAAAGCATTGTACCATCACCTCCTCCGCTATTTTGATTGACCAACGAGATAGTCATCAACAATATCATCACAACAATATCCTGCACAATCAAAATACCAATAGACAACTTGCCATACAACGTGTCATTTTCCTCACGATCAGACAATAATTTCACGATCACAATGGTACTACTAAACGCCAACGCTAATGAAATATAGCCAGAGGTAATGAGATCATATCCCAAAAATTGAGCAACAATAAATCCAAGCAACACCGACCCTACAATTTGCAAAAAACCAACTCCTACTGCGGTCTTGCCATGCTCTTTGATTACTCTCGGATTCAATCCCAAGCCTACCATAAAGAGCAGCAACGCAATACCGAGTTGTGAGAACAGTTCAATGAAGGAGGTCTCTTCACCTGGCGTCAGTAATCCCAACACAAACGGTCCAATAATCACTCATGAAATCAAGTAGCCAATGATCAAGGGTTGTTTGAAATATTTCAACAATCAGGTGACCACGATAACTACCGTCAACAACAGACTCATCTGCGTCAACTGATTATGTCCAATCAGCTCTTTAATGACTCACAACATTTGTTCCATATACTTTTTACCTCAAGAATAAAGTGATTTAAGTATACAAACATGAGTCTCAAAAGGCAAAGTTATGCTCATTTCTTGCTCATCTCTCCCAAAGCATTGCAAGACAAGTCGCTTTTTCTATTGACACTATAAAATCATTCTTTGTTATGCCCAAAATAAGGGGGCTATTGAAAAACAATTCCTCTTTTGGATATTTGGTTATTTGTTGTTTTGCTTATTTGATACTACTCTCTCATGATTTTATGTGCGACTTGAGCTCCGAGCCATCCGCCCAAAAAGGGGCCGATAAGATAAATCCAGCCATGCATAAATGCACCTCAGCGTAATGCTGAAAGCAACAACGGTCAGACGCCTACTGCAGGATTGAAAGCACCGCCAGATAAAGGACCACCTGCAAAGGCAGCAGCCAAAATGGTACAGCCAATTGCTAGACCATAGTATTGATTCCCTACCGTTGCTTTGGTAGCAGCGACACTTATCACAACCAACGCTAGTGCAAAGGTGAAGACAGCCTCCACGATCACCGCTTGTATTGCAGAAACGTCCGCATGCGGCATAGGAACAAGTCACTTGCCTGTTAACCACAACGCAAGTACACTAGCCACAAATGCACCACAGAGTTGTGCAAACCAGTACTGCATCATCAATCCTGTATGAATTTTGCCTCTCAACCACAAGGCGAGACTAATCGCTGGATTGTAGTGTGCCCCAGAAATATGACCTCCCATATAGACCATGACCATCAAAACAAGACCAATCGCTAATGGATTTCCTGTCAACGCAATCACCAAGACCAAAAAAAACGTGCCCAATGCTTCTACGAGGAGTTTTGGTTGCATAGGAGACAAAAAGAATAAAGTGCCTAGAATGTATATAAAAGTGATTAAAATATGAGGAGAAGCACAAAAAAAGCCTACTACAATAGATCTAAGACAGGTGTCACTATCTAAGCGTGTGCTCTTGTAAGTATGGGAGAAACCTGTATAGTGTTTTTTCCTTTTTCATTTGCTCTTTTTTGGTATGAAAATCACTATTCAAGCTTCAGAAGCCAATCAAAGATTCGACAGATTTTTGAGAAAATACTTCAAACCTATGCGCGATATCTCATTGATTACCATCTATGCATGGATAAGAACCAAAAAAGTAAGTATCAATGGACGCAAAGCCAAAGAAGAATACAGACTCCAAGCGGGTGATACCGTAGAATGGTCCGATGAACTTACTTCTTGAAAAGCTACCACGGGTAAACAAAAGAAAGTTGCTAGTTGGTCTACTGAGCAAATTAAACAACTCATTATCGAAGAAAATGACGACTGGATCATCCGAAACAAGCCTGCTGATATGGTGACGCATCCCGGCCCCAAAGGTACAGGCACGACAAGTCTTCATGATATTATGCAAACCTATCTGCATCAAACAAAACACCAAAATGAATCTCCCACGTTTCATCCCGCTTTTTGCTTTAGGCTCGACAAAGATACGAGTGGTGTCATTATCTCTGCCAAAACCTATGCTGCTTTGCAGCATCTCAACGAAAAGATTAGACTAAGAGAGGTGAGTAAGACCTACATGGCTATTGTGCTATGAGCGTTCCCCAAAAGTCTCACCATCGAGGAGCCTCTTTTCAAAGGATTCAATGCAACGACGGGCAAAGCACAAATGTTCGTCAATCATGAAAAAGGAGTAGATTCTCATACCCAAGCACGAAACGAAAAAACAATTCGCCATCCAGAACTCGGGACGATTTCACTTGTCCGTATTGCCCTCCATACAGGGAGAATGCATCAGATTAGAGTACATCTTGCGCATGCGTGATATCCTGTTTTGGGAGATATTACCTATGGGAATAGTGCACTCAATCGTATTGCCCACAAGCAATGTCATATCACCAGACAACTCTTGCATAGTCTCAGCTATTGATTTTTTGATCCCTTTAGTGATACTCAACGCGTGTGTCATGCACCACTCCCAGGAGATTTTGACCGTTTGATGAACCCCTAACAATGCAGTTGCACCAAAATACTATCCTCAAAGACGCAATTATAGAAATAAGTGACGATACCAAATTTATTAGACTGGCAACCGTCACCACGTTTTTGCATTCCTTGTTGTTTATTCTGTACATTATTTATCTGACGGCTTCGCTGGTTTCTCAGTTCCATGCTTCAGCCAACCCTATGATCAATCTGCTCCAAACATATGTTGCTGGTATCTTTTCTACACCTGGCTATATCATTGCCTTTCTCGTGATTGCTTTGATTTGATTTATAGGCTACACACTCCTCCCACCCGTAGGTGAAGCAGCTATGATTTCCTACCTCGCAAGTGACAAAAAACAATGAACAGTATCGATTTGAAAATGATTGAGTAAGTTCTTTCCTATGTTTGAGTTTGATGCTATGGTCAGTTTTTTCAACGTCATGGTCTGGATCATCATTGCATCTAGATTGCGAGTCATGGGTATTTTGTGACAACCGTTTATAGTAGTTATTCTTATCATTTGGGGAATAATTATCTTCTTTGTTTCACTCTTATTGCCCTATACAAGAATTGTCATTACTTTAGAAAACCTCAAATTTCTCGATGCTATCAGGAGAAGCATGTCACTGAGTATTGCCAATATCTGATTCACGCTCAAATTCGTGATCATTACCTATTTGCTCTATATTAGATTTCTCATCAACACCCTCATCGTCGTAGGTATACCTGGATTGATGGTCTATGGCGCATGGATGCTCAATATCGTACATTATCCGCTTGTTCAGACACTAGTCGTCCTCGTTATAGCTGCATTGATTGCACTCTCAGCATATATCAACGGTATCATTGAAGCATTTTTCACAACCTATCGGTACAAAGTATATCTCGTTGTCAAAGAACAGATATAGTCTGATTAGACTGCATGATTTTTCTTCATCATTTCTCGTCCCAAGGCTATTCCCAATGGGACAAGGAACAAATACGTAACCATACTATCTTCAAACACATGGAGGAAAAGTCCTTCTACCAAGAGACCGAGCATTCCCAAAGTCAAAAGAGCGACTAAGGAATTGATGCATACACGCGCCTGCATAGCTTGTTTGAGTGCCTGCAACCCAGGACGAAGCAAGAGATATATACTTACAAACCACAAGGTCACTCCAGGGAGGCCAATATCCAAGATGAGTTGGAAATAATGATTTTCTGGGAGATATGCTCCTCCAAAATGCACGGCAGGTCACGACATACCCAGTCCATATCACCGTGGATTTTGCGCAATACTACCTAGTGCTCAAGTAAATGCTTGTAGATGAGCAAGTGAAGATCATTGTTTGAAGAAACTCACTGCGAGCAATCACAAAATCAAAATAGCGAATCATCGCAACACACGACGGCGCATCTGGAGAGGTCACTGTACATATGCAAGGAATGCCATTTGCAAGAAGACACCAATCCATGCACCTCTCGAAAGCGTCAGGAGAAGTGAGAGAAAGAATATACCTCATCACCATGCAAGGAGTTTTTTTTGTCTGAGCAATCACAAACTCACCATACAAAAACTTGCTATACCTACCAATCGAAACCCATAATTATTTGGTCAGGCAAACAGTCATTGTCGTCTCATACTACCTCAGGGTCAGGTACGATAATACTCAGGTGGAGCCATACCTTGAACGAAGTCGCCTACAGGACCATATCCTCGTCGTGCATAAAAATCTGAGAAAAAAAGTTTTCCTCATTGTCGCAACAATCAGAAAATCAATATCCATGCTATGCAGAGCAAAAAGGAATGTTGTCGTTTGTGCTGATCTTGTGAAGCAGTAGTGATACCAATGAGTATAGCACTTACCAGCACCAAGAGCGGAAGTAAGTCATACTTGAAACCTATCATCTGCTGTCGCAGAGGAATAGCTTGTTGATAAGAGACACAAAGTGACCAAGCACACAGCAGTGCTACCACAGTAATCAAAGGAAGTCGCTTCTGTTTGTGTTGCCAAAGAGTTTTCCATTCGCGACTCACCAATATAGCTATAATTGCGAACCGCACCAACTCCTTGCCTAGCATCAAAATTTCTCCTCAGATAAGTCACTGTCATCGCACCAAAAAAGTATGCGCTAGGTGATACCACGCCATAGTTGCCAAATAGATTGCTACCAACAGCATAGAGGTGATTGAGAAGTAAGGATAAGAACAAGAAGTATGGTAGGTAATTACCTTAATTTTGCAAAGGAAAGTCAGGTGTACTGTTTCAGTATTGAAAAGAACTAGTTTTTGGGTACTCTCATGGCATTTACTCACCCTGTTGAGATGCTTCGTCCTGCTACCTATATTATTATTGATTGTGAAACAACAGGACTTGATACAACCCACGATGAACCCATTCAAATCGGATTGGTACAGTTTGACCACACCTTCACCATTCAAGCTACGTATAGTTCATATATTCGTCCAACGCACCCAGAAAAAGAGTTAGCTGAGATAGTCCAAAGTATCACCTGAATCACCAAAGAACAGCTCTTGAATGCGCCTACCAGAGAGGAAGTGGCGATTGCCATTGCTCCTTTTTTGGAACAACCCCGAGTGATGATTGGGCAAAATGTACAGTTTGACTTGGCCATGCTCAATAAAATTTTGCCTGTTAGTCCAGAATGTTGTATAGACACCTTTCCATTGGCCAAAACGGTGTTTCACTTTCTCCCCAGTTATGCATTGGATGTAGTGCATACGCAACTGCCGGCTGATTTTCAAAAAAGCACAACCTGATCTAACTATCATGATGCGTTGACAGATTGTTTTGCTACGTTTGATCTGTTTCACTACGCATTACAGCAAATTACCCACGTTCGTCGCAAATATAGAGTGATTGATGCATTGATACAAAATGGCGATTCATGGTTAAATACCTACCTCACCAGAACACAAAAAAACTTTCACTATAATGAAAAACAGCTTTTCTTACCCCCACTCAAAAGGGCACAAACAACTCCCAAAAAAACACAAACCAACACGTTTCCGCTCCCTGCTCCTTCCTGACTGATGCACAGCATAGCTCCATACACGCTCAAAGACTTACTCAGCAAAATAGATCATACCAACAAACGCCTCATCATTGCATTCGATCTTTATCCCAAAGTGCAACTCGCTCAACAATACTGCCAACAGCTCTATAAGCCTACTACTTCTGAAATTACGACTCGTATTTTCGATGATGAACGTGTCAACTATTTACTTCAAAAATCACCTGCATCGTACGAGGAAATACTCTTCGTAGCCAAATACTTCCTCCAATTTGAAAGACAAGACAGTCAAGTAGACTGCAATGGTAGTGAGGTTACTCGTATCTATCATGCACTGACGCGTGTCGAAGCAAGTTCGTCATCAGCTGTGCTCGTCTGTACGCATCAGAGACTTTTCGAAGTAGCTCCTCAGTTGAGTGAGGATGATGTTGTATTATTTTTTGATGCAGATCGATGGATCGAAAGTCTTCAAACACGGCATTTCACCTGGCACCATCCAGAACGTTTGCTACAGATATTGGATGACTTGATATACTACTATAGCCTCTGACCTCACGCAAAGATCCATCAACAACTTATCAAACGAAGTGAGAGTTATGCAATTTTTCTGGCGGCGCTATCTCAAGAAACAGAGCAATTTTTTGTAACTCTCCAAGGAGTACAAGAGTTAGATTCCTTCTTGGATAATCCAAGATGTCCCAAAGTACGTGGCATGGTTGAACGTATGACCGCCATGATGACTGATTTTTTGGCATTACTCTCACCAGACCATGCTACGTCGATAGCAAGTACGTGGGATACCTTGATCGATATTTTGCGTAATCCATGTAGCGTACAAGTCAATCAACAACGCACAGGGAATAGTTTCGCCTATCGCACCAAGAACAGTTTTGTGGATTGGGCTGATCTCCAACATATTGCCACACAGGGCACGTGGTACTTCCTCTCGACAAAAACATCACCCTCGCCACTCTTGTCGTGTGCACCAACTCCCAGCACGACGACAACGCACATTGAAACTATTTCACAAGTACCTGCTCTCCTTACAAGTTTGCAAGAAGAACATACGTATATCTTGTCCGTGAACAAAGAGTCTTCTACCAAACTCTATAATACCTTTGTTTCCAAAGGCTTGCATCAAAAGCACACGCTCATCGCTGAAAACATTACTGGAGGGAATGGTAAAAACCTCTTTGTGGCAGAGAAAAGCACACAACCATGTTATATTATTGGCGGGTATAAGTTTTTGTTTGCACTTCTTGCCAAAAAAGTTGCACTTTCTCGCATAATTGTATATTATTTATCTGGGCCCATGAACGAACAGATGATTAGAGATCTGTATCGATACTTGGGCAAAAACTAGGGAATCCCTTTTCTTTTATGAGCAACGTGCGCTCATGGTGCAAAAAAATCTCTTCAGTTCATGAATCTTTTGGGTAAAAGTCGCGATAGTGACAGGTATTTTTTTGAGTATCCTGTTTTCGATATGGCCCTATCATCCAATAAGCATTTCACACACAGATCACCTTGATGACCGCTTGATAGATAGTAAGGATGAACAAAAACGAATCACGATCATTCCTGATGATCCACAAGCGATTGATGCAGCAATAGAAAGTATTGGACAAGAAATCCTCGCTGAAACACATCCAAGTGCTGCCAACAAAGCCAGTCTCAAGCTCGAACAGCTCTGTGGGCTCTATAGCGATCTATGCAATAAAACGACTCGAGAAGGTACGTATACAGACTCACAACTCCTCACCTATCAACTCTTGATGATCTATTTGATCAAACAAATTGACCAAAGAATCACTACCGATGGACAGGTACGCAGTACTATTAGCGTACTCAAACACTTTCAAGATAGCCAAGGAAGAAGAGGGAGCGCTGGACATACCAACATCAAACTCAATACAGAAAAAATAGGAAGTTATCAAGAATATTGGGAGGTACTCACGCATGAGCTTGGACATATTGTTGATCTCGGAGTAATACAAGGAAAGCAGAAAACCAAAGATCCTCTGTTCACCGAATTTGGGCAAGTACAATGGGCAATTGATGACCCCTCACTCAATTTCTATGGTGTAAGTTGGCAAGCAGAAAATATCAGAAAAAAACAAGTCAGTTTCAAGGATTTTGTAAGTGGATATGCTATGCAAGGGGTATATGAAGATTTTGCCGAATCTATCAATATGTACTTCAATCATCATGCACTCTTCGTTGCACTCGCCAAAGAAAATAGTGCGCTCAATGCTAAATATCAATTTATTCACACCTTATTCGGTGGGGAGTATTTTAGAGAAGATACCCACAATATTGCTTCCCTCACTCCAGAGACAAGACCTCGAGATACGACCAAAATTGGAAGAGAGTAAAATACGTTCTATCGTGATTGTGCGAATCTCAAATCGCCATTGGTAAATAATCTAACGTCATGGATACCATATTTGATGGCTGCTAGCCTGGTCATACCCATACCAAACGCAATACCGCTCCACTCTTGAGGATCTACTCATGCATGACGCAATACATCTGGATGCAACAACCCCGCTCAGAGAATCTCTAATCGTTTTTCTTGTTTCCCTACTTTGTGCCATGCTTCAATTTCAAATCCTGGTTCAACGAAGGGAAAGTATGCAGGCCTCATTCTCATACGAACTCACTCACCCAATAATGCGGTCAAAATTGTATGCATAATATCTTTGAAATGAGGCAATCCAATGCCCTTGTCAATGATCACTCCATCGATCTGCCAAAATACACAATCATGTGAAGCATCTAGATTTTCGTTTCTGTATACTTTATCCACGGTACAAAATTTGCAAGGGACTCCCAATCTTTTGATCGTTTCATTATCCAGGGCAGTGGTGTGTGTTCTCATGACTAAATGATTGCCTTCTGCATCTTTGTCTTTGAGATAGAAAGTGTCATGCATCTCTCTCGCAGGATGGGTGTCAGGTATATTGAGGCTCGTGAAATTTGAAAACTGATCTACTACGTGATTGCCGGTCACGAGATGAAATCCCATACGTGCAAAGAGTTCGTGCACTTCTTGTTGGAGTGTCGTGAGTAAGGTGGTGAATCATACCTGTGGCTTGATACCTGGCAAAGAATACTCAATAGGATCTTGTGCTAACTCAGCATTGATCGTAGCAACGAGAAGTGTGTCTTGCGCTTTGAGAAAGGCTTCTTCTACTACTTGTGCGAGTGTTTGTATCTCATGAGCACGCATTTTTTTCTCATCATCACTGAGTGATTTGAGTCCAGCGTATGCTTGATTGATGAGTCACTTTTTGCCCAAATACTGTGCATGAAATTCTTGGAGTTCAGCTTTGGTAGTACAGGCATTGAGTTGTTGAAGAATTGCTTGCGTGTCCATGAAGGAGAAAGAAAAAGACAAAGTAAGTTGTAGTATATCACGTAGAGTAACTTTTTTACTAATTAGCATTATAGCCATTTTGCATGCAAATACTACCAGATTGCACTAGGGAGTATCCACTGCACCATACGGTGTGTCTACTTCTTCATTGATACCATAATAACGTGAATCTCGTTGTTGTTGATAGGTAATCGTATTGGTGCGAAGGTCCATCACCGACTTAGAAACTACTGAAGTCAAAGGACTTGTTTGCTTTTTTTCAATCGTTACCAGGAGAGGATCTGTTTTGGGAACGAAGCTCAACAAGGCGGTATTACCATCTGCCAGCGGAAAGGCAACAAAATATATAGGCACGTCTGCAACGTTTTGAATTTCAAATTGTTTACTCATCTCATACATAGACGCGTCATCTCCTAGGACATTTGATCCATAAAAACCCGCATATCGCTCATTGTGATTGTATCTTTTGGTCACGTACAAATAGGGATTGACGAGGGCATTCCAAAACAATTGGGTACTTCCCCCACAGACTCCTTCGTTGAACATATATGCATCTCCACCACAATAGCCAGGCTGGTAAGCAATTTTTTTGTTCATGTTCAATTTTTCCTCAGGTGCGAGGAGAATACCATCCAATTGTCTCAGTGCAATATCATAGTTGTTTTTTCTACAGACACCATAACTACTCGTATCTCTCACGGCTGCGAACACCGATCGTTGATCTACCTGATGAAGTGCCAAAACTCTCTTGGGAACACGAATCAGGACACCTTGGGACGCAAGCGTGCGCAATAAACCATCTTGAGGTTGCTCCAAGAGGCGAGCATCTTTGATGGCTTGTGGATCAAGGGTCAAAATAGCAGTTTGATAGTTGAATACTGCTTTTTCGGTTTCGTACACGTGATCTATGTGGGTGATAATCGGCAAAATATTTTCTACTGCTTGTGGAAAACTCAATAAGGGAGGCTGACCTGACATGAGGCATTCTGGACTTACTAACATTCGCTCGCCTCTGTCATACGAAATGCATCTTCTCGTAGTACGCACTTGTTTGGTGAGAGCATCAGATGAACTTGCAGGTATGTCGGCAAAAAGTTCGTGGTATTCTAGATAGGTTTCAAAAGTCATCTCCTCACCAAAAACTGGCTGCGAAATAACACCCATCATTATACTTGTCACGATACACATTGTCCACAATCTCAAGGATACCGACATACGGAAAGCGTAACTAAAACGAAATCAACCTTGGTAATATCCCCACCTTACGCAAAATATAGCCAATTGCAAGATTTGCGGGAAAGACAAAACAGTATTTTTTGGGGTAAAAAAGTGTTGATTTGGAAGCATAAAATTTGACAGATTTTACATTATATGTATTATTATAGTAAGGAATACTCACGAAACAACGGTTAGAGGTTTCTTATTTTACCTAAAATGGCTGAGGGATGCGTTGTAAACGATGGCAACATCCAGATCGAAAAGCTACTAAAGCATATATCCAAGAAAAGATTACTTGGGAACATCTTTTGTTGACCAAAATGATAGTATTCGGCCTAGCTGGAGTGAAAATTCTTGCTATGAAAGCATTTTTTGCTCTCAGTGTCATGATAGTGACCTTATTCAACGTAGCACCTCAATATAGCAAAGCAAGTTCTCCTGTTGCAGGAGGCACAACCAGCACAGGTGTAGCAACTGCTGGTGGTGATACATCAGGAGGAAGAGGGGGAACAACCAGCGCAGGTGCAGCGACTGCTGGTGGTGATACTAATTGAGGAACAACCGCAGGATGAGTTACTGCAGGTGCCACCAATGGAACTCCTACATCACCCACTTGTACTGAATGAGCACAACAAGGCTGTTCAACTGATCTCTGATTCCCCTGTCAACAAGGCCTTCAAACTTGCCAACAAGGAAATCGGTGAGCATGCAGACCCGTAGGGCAAACAGAAATATGTACTGATTCGTTTGATAATGACTGTGATGGATCAATAGATGGACAAGATAGTGAATGTACTGAATGAGGTGCATGATGTACCAATCCATCTGCTTGTAACTTCAATCAACAGGCAACTGATGATGACGGAAGTTGTGTACTTCCTGCATGATGTAACAATCGATGTCCGCAAGATGCATGATCTTCCAAACAACTCGATCAATGTGGGGTGTGTGGCGGAGATAACAGCTCATGCAGTGACTGCAGTGGAACACCAAATGGTAGTAAACTCAATGATCAATGTGGAGTTTGTTTACTCCCCAATGATCCACAATTTAATGCTTGTCTCGATTGTGCTGGCACGCCCAACGGCAACAAAAAAATAGATTCCTGTAACAACTGTCTCGCACCCACTGACCCCCAATTCAATGCGTGCAAAGACTGTAAGGGTATCCAAGGAGGAAAACATAAACTTGATCAATGTGGGGTGTGTCTTTTACCAACTGACTCAGCGGTTGATAGCTGTCTTGATTGTGCTGGCGTACCTTTTGGACAACAAAAGCCGGGAAGTACATGCAATGACGGAAATCCAAACACAAGTAATGATACACGAGCTATCGATTGTTCATGTGCTGGAAGTGTAGTGGAACAAAAACCACAAGAACCTACTCCGCAAGTACCTACGCAAGAACCACCAACTAAAACTCCCCCACAGGATACACCTATACTGGATACACCTATACAAGAGTTGCCAAAAACAAATACAACCATCACGCTAGCAAACGATCAAACTCCTACGACTCCAACTGTTTGGCAGTCCTCTGTCCCTGTACAAGAAAAACATGAGAGTGCAGACACCTCTCCTGAAGTTACACAAGACGATACACTCATACTACTTCCTGACCCACCTATTCGCACCTCAAAAGTAGTAAGAATTCCTATTCTCACCAGCGTCCGGCAACGTCTCCAAACATGTATACAAGATCAAGGAAATATCCTATGATGTCTCATGCAAAAAACACCCGTATCTCAACCTGCTCTAGAAGAAACAATGTGTTGTACGCTGCCTATATGAACTACTGACTGGTCTACTCTCACTACAGAAGAGAGAGTACTAGTCGAACAACTCCAAGAACGCAACTGTTTGTTTAGAGATGAGATCGGAGCAAGCATCCCTACCCAATGACTCGAGTCCTACATCACGACACAAGAAGTAGAACATGCATTATTTCATTTGTTCGGTGGCAATGTATTGCCTCAAGAAGACAACGAACATAGACGCTACTGGCTACAGGCCAAGGGAATACTCCCCCATGACTATGCATGAGATGGTGGTTTACCTATTACCTATGCGGTATTCACACAACTCTTGCAAACGGGGCTTCAGCCATGGACTACGAAAAATCAATTTCCTCAAGTTGCACAAAACGATCATCTAGTCACCTGGAAAGAGGTACTCTATCTCATGTGAGAAGTAAGTCAGTTCCTCGCCTCTCGCAACATAGATGCCTGTGCAAAAGAGCCGCTCGTTATCAAACGCTTCCCGATTAGTAAACAACAAAATGATGCATATCTCACCTGTAGAGAACAAAAATCATTGAGTAGTTGTAGTTATTTATTGTGACTCCCTACTCCCAAAACAGATACACGCGAACAACAAATTCGTGCCTGTGAAATGGTATGGGGAGCAGAACATCCTGATTGCAAAGCTTTGGCTCAACCAGTACTGCAAACTCAGCATGCATCGAAGTATGACTGTACCACTCAGCAATCTATTTCACCTAGTGAATGTGCTAGTTTAGTATCCCTGTATACGGCTACCCAGGGTGAAGATTGGACACATAGTGATGGCTGGTTGCAAAATGATGCGCCTTGTACGCGATATGGCGTCAGTTGTCGTCAAGGCAATGTCACACATCTCTCTCTCGCCAACAATAATCTTCGTGGACTCATGCCAGAACTCTATTTTCCAGATCTCCAACAACTGCAACTTCAAGGGAATGCGCTCTTGGGAAATCTACCCCTCTTGCCAGAAACGATCGCATTAGAAAAACTCTTTTTGTATGACAATGCTTTCGTTGGAACTATTCCTCAAAAGTATGAGCAATTCTCAGCACTCACGCATCTCTATCTATGAGGAAGTAACCAACTCTGTGGTACCATCCCTACAGGTGTTAAAAATCTTCCGTTGGCGCTTGCGCATACAGATATCGACACACTACAATTTGTACTCAAGAGCTGTGGTGATGGTCTCGTGTGCAACACCAATCAAGACTGTACGAGTAATGCCTGTACGACAGCACATATTTGTAGAGCTCCCACCGAACAAAAACAACTCATGACAGAAATACTCAAAACCAAAGCTCAACAAGCATGATTCACCACGCAATCTTTGGATGCACCAACTCCTACTCCCAACATTACTCCTCAACAAATAACTACCTACCTCAGTTGTCTTGCAAGAGGTCATGGAAGTGAACAATGTCAAAGAGTCTTGCAGCCAAAAGAGTAGCTTTATTTATTGTATGAGTCAATCACATGAAACCAACCAAACAACTCTCTCATCTCCTTCATCTCACCCTCATCGGCGTAGTAGCATTGTTGGCTTGGTGAATACTCACAGGGAATGGATTAACAGATACTGTCCATGCACAAGAAGATGAAAACTGCATTGCTTATACCATCGTAGGATATGAAGATACACAACAACGTTTCCATACCATAGCTATTGAACCTGGAAACTGTGTAGGTACTAGTCCACAGCCTTTACTTACTGAACTCCCCGGATGAAAGCGTTAGCATTATTAATGAGCATAGTAGTTTTGAGTAATGTACCTATGCTACATGTAGTTGCTCAAGAGAGTTCACTTGCTCAATCGTGTGTGAAGTACCGACTTTTGGTACAACAGTTTTCGGATGGTGAGAAAAAAATACTTGGACTACAACCCGGAGATTGTCCTGATCGATCACAACTTCCCGCCTATGAGCAACCTGAATGGATCATTCCATGATCTGTATATATCACGCTCCAAGAACCCATAGAAAATACCTACCTTACCAAAACAGTTGCCACTATCGTACCAGGTGCAACGGTACATCGTGCTTTTACTGATATTTTGCCAGAAGCATTTATATATAGAGTCAACTTCGATCCCAAAGCGATGACCAATCGAGCATTCCTCTCTACTACCAAAAAAACACTGGGAGCATTGATTGATACAACCTATACTCACTCTGTTCCTAAATTTGTCTTTCAAAGTACCCTACCTCCCAACGATCCCTTACTCAAGCAACAATGGCATCTCAAAGATATAGGTGCACTCGATGCATTTGCACGTTGTCCTGATCCTTTGCTTCCTATCAAAGTAGGTGTCGTCGACAATGGATTTGCTGTAGCACATCCTGATCTCAAAGAGCAGATCGTAGCACAACATGATGTCGCCAATGATGATAGTGATGCATCTGTGCCCCACGCTGCATGAGATGGTCGAGAGCATGGCACCGTAGCTGCTGGTATTATCTGAGCTATCTCCAACAACAAACTCTGAGTCAGTAGTGTCGGTAACAATATGGTCAGTCTCGTCGTCATCAAAGGAACAGAAGATGGACAACCTGGGTGAGCAGTAAGTGCAGGACTAGAAGGTATGGCTAAAGCTGCAGAACTTGGTGTAGATGTATTGAATGTCTCACGATGAACACCCATTGACACACCGATGGTAGAAAAAGTTACTAAAGCACTCCTCAAAAAAGATATTATGCTCGTCGCAGCTGCAGGCAATCAAAATACTGAGAAACCCTTTTATCCTGCTGCATACGAGGGAGTAATTGGTGTGAGTGCAATCGACGCAAATAATAAAAGAGCGGTATTCTCAAACTATGGTGACTGGGTAACTATCTCAGCTCCATGAGTTAATATCATCACGACAGACCTCAATGATTGGTATGGTGACTATCAAGGGACATCAGAAGCTGCACCTATTGTGGCATGAGCAATCGGATTTGCTCTAGCACATGGGTATGGATGGGAAGATATCAAACGTCTCGCAATTCCTTTGGAAACTCCTGGCATGTGAGTAGGGAAGTTGGCTTTGCATGATTTGTGTCAACAGAAAATTCCTCCTAAACTTATTCCTCAAACGCAGCCTACTATTGCTAGAGAGACTCATGGCGTGGCTACAGAAAGTGCTCCCAATACTCCACATACCATTGATATAGCTCAAAAAAGATGGGACACTATGTATCTGATCTTGCTCACGCTCCTAGCAGTATTGAGCGCAGTGGTCATAGGTAGCGGTATTCGTCATCGATGGATGACACACAAAAATACTCCTCCTTCTCCTTTAGCTTAGTTATGTAGCATGCTCAAACGCCTTCTCCAAGCTCCTTACTTACAACGCAAATCAGTGAAGACTGCTCTGAGCTTGCTCTTTTTGTTGAGTATCGTAAGCATAGTAATCGTCTGGAAAGAACAACAGAATTGACTACACATGAGTGCGGAGCAAAACGAAGAAGTTCTGCAACATACCAACACATAAATTATTTTAGTAGTAGTTAGCATATGCAGTCGATGATACATAAAAAATTAGTTTTGCTAGTATGATGAGTGAGTATAGTAGTATATGCACTTTTCCCAAAATCTGCTCCTCTACCTGAAGGCACAGAGGTCCCTGAAGTTTCACTGACAACACAAAGCGTGTCCACTGAAATTTCATCTACTTGCCTCAATAACACTGATTTCCCCACCGTTCTCCTGGCCAACAAAGAACCACTTATGATCATTCCACCCAAAGGAAGTTACACCATGTTAGCTTTTTGCTCGCCACACGCGCCTGGGTGTGTGGATATGAGCACCAAGAAAAACCTTTGATTTGAGCAACGAGATCTCGAAGAAACCTGTCATTTTTCTACACTCATCCCGTATTCACAATGGACATCTTGGCTCAAAACAACTATTACCAAGCAACCATTTTTTGCTAGAAAATCTGCAGGAGTAGATGCCACCGATCGACAAAAAGTCCAAGCAGCACTCTCATTGAGTGCGGACATTTTGCCTCTTTTTTTGCTCATTGATGATTGTGGGGAAATAATAGCACAAACGACCTCCTTAGCTGAAATTGAAAAAACATTTGGATCCTACTGTGGCACACTCGTGCGTCACGCATGCGGAAATGGAATTCTAGAAGATAACGAAGTTTGTGATGATGGTAACCTAGAGGAAAATGATGCATGCACTGCACTCTGCAAACCTACCGCATGTGGTGATGAAGTCATCAATACACCCAATAGTGATGGCATGACTGAACAATGTGATGATGGTAACACCAAAGATGATGATGGGTGTTCTGCTACCTGTTTACTCGAGAAAGAACATATTCGATATTGTGATGCAGATGA